>DATAFY010000330.1:0-3170 GCA_036257205.1 Steroidobacter sp.
CGGCGTGTACTTCTCGATGCCGTCGAAGAAGCGCTGGATGATCTCCGCCTCCGAGGCATCACGCTCGCCGAGCGACCAGACCTTGAAAACATCGCGCGCGCGCAGCGCGACCGAGATTGCCGCCACCCGATGCTGCTCGTACGAGAGGAACTCGGTCCCAGCCTCCTCGCGGCGCTTGGCCTGCATGACGTAGCCGACCTGCTTGTCGCTCAGATCGCCGAGACCATAGATCCGTCGGCCGAGCTCCACGTCGGGAATGGTTTCGATATCGAAGACGAAAACAGCCATAGGAGGTAGCGGTTGGCGGTTGGTCGGCGCAGCGCCGGTGCAGGATCGTGCCTAATGAGTTGCCAGTCGTGAACGGGCGAGGCCCGCCGATTCTAACCGCTAAGCGCCGCCCGCTCAGCGCTAAGTTGAGGCCTTCCGCATGAGCACGGCGACGGCCACAACCAAGCCCGCCTCATCGCTGAGCGTGATATGGCCCGCGCCAATGCCGAGTTTTTCGCACATCGCCCGGCCGCGCTCGGACCAGATAATCTCCGGACGACCCCACGCATTGGGCGCCACGCCAGTGTCGCGGATCCACATACCTTGCGCAAAGCCGGTGCCCATCGCCTTGACGATCGCCTCTTTCGCGGCGAAGCGCATGGCGAGAAAACGCGCCGGCCGCGCGTCGTTGAAAAACCCCTCCGCTTCCAGCGGCAGCAGCATATGCTCCGCAAAGCGGCGTCCATGGCGCTGGTAGATCCGCTCGATGCGCTCGATCCCCAGGATGTCCGTACCGATGCCGAAGATCATCGGAATGCACGATCCGAAACGACGGGAGGAGGCTGCCCTCGGGAGGGGTCCATGCCCAGTTCCTAGCGCCTGGCCTCGAGCATCAGGCGCTTCATTTCGCGCACGGCGTTCGCCATGCCGTCACAGAGAGCGCGCGCGACGATCGCATGGCCAATGTTCAATTCCACGATTTCCGGAATGGCCGCAACCGGCTGCACGTTGTGATAGTGCAACCCGTGTCCGGCGTGAACGGTCAGGCCGAGGCCGGCTGCGTAGCGCGCGGCTTGCGCGAGCCGCGTCAACTCGCGGGCGCGCAGCTCACCCTGCGCTTCAGCGTACGCGCCCGTGTGCAGCTCGACGACGGGCGCCCCGACGCGCACGGCGGCGTCGAGCTGTTCACGCTCGGGATCGACGAACAGCGAAACGCGAATCCCGCACTCGGCCAGACGCCGGCAGACGCTCGTTAACGCAGTTTGCTGGCCGGCGACGTCGAGCCCTCCCTCGGTGGTGACTTCCGCTCGGCGCTCTGGAACCAGGCAGCAATCCGCGGGCCGCAGCTCGCAGGCGATCCGAACCATTTCCTCCGCCGCCGCCATCTCCAGATTCAGTCGGCTTTGCAGCGCGTCCTTGCACATTCGCACGTCGCGGTCCTGAATATGGCGCCGGTCCTCGCGCAGGTGAACCGTGATGCTGTCGGCGCCGGATTGCTCTGCGACGAGCGCAGCGTACAGCGGATCTGGATATGAGACTCGTCGCGCCTGACGCAGCGTGGCGACGTGATCGACGTTGACGCCGAGGTGAATGGTCATCTGAGAAGCCGACTCATGTGACTTGCACCGCCATAGTCTCGCGCATTGCTAGGCCAATCGTCACGCGCCCGTTCTGGTCCGTCGCAGCGCGAGCATCACCTGGCGAGACTTCAGCTCGCGACCCTCCAGAACGCGATCGAGCGCAGCGCGCAGCAGACGGCGAGCCCCGGCGCAGCTCGCCGGATCGCTCAAGTCCTCGCGAGCAAGGGAGCGCAAGACCTCGCCCGTGAACACAAGCGGCCCTTCAACGACCCCGGCCGCAAGAACCGCTCCTTGTTCGAGGCGATACTGATACGCGGCGCCAACGTCGATCGGCTCGCCCGTGACCGCGTCGCACTCGAGTGCAAGACCATAACCCAGGGCGTCGAGCAGCCGCTTTTCGAAGATGCGCAGCGGCCGCACAGGGTCCGGCACGTTTTTCAAGGATTCTATGGTTCCGTGGTAGAGCTCGAACACGTCCGCGTGAGGATCATGGCGCACAACCAGCTTCAGCAGCAGCTCGTTCAGGTAAAAGCCGCTGACCAGCCGCTCGGGCGCGAGCGCCGCGACCGTCCCGTCGAATTCCGCACCTGTCAATTGCCCTGCTTCGGCGCCTGCGCTCCAGGAGAGGAGCAACCGGTTGAAGGGCTGCAGCATGGAAATGAGTGATGCAGCGCTTTTCCTCCCGCCGCGTGCGCCGCGGGCGAACACGGATACGCGTCCGAAATCACGCGTGAACAACTCGAGAATGCGACTCGTATCCCGATACGGCCGATGATGCAGCACGTAGGCCGGCTGCAGCTGCACGCGTCGTGAATCGGTCGAAATCATCGCCAGGCGGGCAAGCCAGTGAACTTTGGCGCCTGAGAAAGACTCAGCGGGGCGGGCGCCGCGCCTGACTTGCGCTGTTCGGGGCTGCTGCAGTCAATCAAACCGTCAGGTCTCATACCCCAGCTGGCGCAGAGCGGTTTCATTGTCCGACCAGTTCTCTTTCACCTTGACCCAGAGTTCCAGGTGCACAGGCAGCTTGAAGAGCTCCGTCATCTCGATGCGCGCCGCGCGTCCGACCTCTTTCAGCTGCTCGCCGCCGTGGCCGATCACGATCGCCTTCTGACCGCTGCGCTCAACCCAGATCACCGCGTTGATAAACAGACGGCCGTCTTCTTCCTTGAACTGCTCGATCACGACGGTGAGCCCGTACGGCAATTCCTGGCGCAGGCGCAGCGTCAGCTTCTCTCGCACGATTTCCGCGGCGAGAAACTCCTTGCTGCGATCCGTGACCTGATCGGCGGGAAAGTGCGGGGGCGATTCCGGCATATGTTTGGCGATGAGGTGCCGGAGCTCGTCCACATTGGCGCCTTTGAGCGCCGACAACGGCATCACTTCGGCGAAAGGCGCGCGCCCCCGGAGTTCGTCGATGAACGGCAGCAGACGGTCCTTGGGAAAGACCTTGTCGACCTTATTGATGAGCAGAATGATGGGTCGGGCTTGCTTCATCAGCTCATCGAGCACGCGCTGATCCTCGCCCGTCCAGCGCAGCGCCTCCACGACGAACAGGTTCACATCGGCGTCCTGCAAGGATGCGAGCGCTGCTCGATTCATGTG
>DATAFY010000303.1:0-4526 GCA_036257205.1 Steroidobacter sp.
GCTTGCTGGAGCGCGCTGAGGCGCTCGCGCCGCGGAATCCGAGCGTGCTCAACGCAGGCGCCGTTCAGGCGCTGCACCGCGGCGACTTCACCAGCGCGCGCGATCTGGCGGAAAGAGCCGTCGCTGCGGACGCCGGCAATCCGACGTTCTGGATCAATCTCGCGACGAGCTTGCGCAAGCTGAATCTGCGCAGCGAGGAGCTTGCTGCGCTCGAGCGCGCACTGGCCATTGAGCCGCGACATCTGGTGGCGCTGTTGCAGAAGGCCTCGCTGTACGACCTGATGGACGAGCGGCGCATGGCGGCAAAGACCTACCACAACGCGCTGCAGACAATCCCGCCCGGAGCAAAACTGCCCGAGTCGTTGCGAGCGCCGATCGCGCGCGCCCTGAAGGTGGTCGATGAGAACAACGCTCAGCTCGAAGCGTTCCTGAACGAGCGCCTGGCGGACGTCGCATCGACCGACGATCGCAGTCGGTTTCAACACGGCCTCGACGCCCTGTTCGGGAAACGCCGCATCTACAACCCGCAGCCGACATTTCTACATATCCCCAGGTTGCCCGCCGAGGAATTCTATGCGCATAGCGCGTTCAGCTGGCTGGACAAGTTCGAGTCGACGACGGCCGAGATCCGTGCGGAGTTCGAGCGCGTCTACGCCGAGGACGTCGGCGGACTCGAGCCGTACGTCAATCATCGGGACAGCGCGCCGCTCGACCAATGGAAAGAGCTGAACCATTCGCCGCGCTGGAGCGTGTACTACCTCTGGCGCGACGGTCGGCCGCTCACGCAGCGCCTGGCGCGCTGCCCCGTGACCGCATCGCTTCTCGCCGATACACCCAAGATCGACATCCCAAGCGTCGGGCCGACTGCGTTCTTCTCGATACTGGACGCGCACTCTCATATCCCGCCGCACACGGGCGTCACGAACACCCGACTCATCGTCCACGTTCCGTTGGTCATCCCTGCCGGATGCCGGTTCCGGGTCGGGTCGCAGACTCGCGAGTGGCGTCCAGGCTGCGCCTGGGTATTCGACGACACGATCGAGCACGAGGCATGGAACGACAGCGCAGCGCCGCGAGCCATTCTGATTTTCGACGTGTGGAATCCATATCTGACCCAGACCGAGCGGGAACTCGTGCGCCGCGCAGTTGCCGGCATTCGCGAGTACTATGGCGGCGCTTCGCCTCTGGCCGAGAACAGCTGAAACGCGGGGCTTCGTTGCGAGAAGGCGAGAATGGACGAGCAGGACCAGCGGATGAGCGAGCGCAGCGAGACGCACCTCATTGATGCAGCGGAACTTGCGAGAGCCACTCGCCTGTTGCAAGCGGGCCAAATAAAACAGGCCGAAGCTGCCTGTCGCGCCCTATTGCTCAAGACGCCGCGAGCCGCGCCCGCCGTTCATTTGCTCGGTCTCATCAGAAAAGACGCCGGGGATGCGAGAGAAGGCGAGCGACTGCTGCGCGAGAGCATTGCTCTACAACCGGACGAACCTGAATTCAAATCGAACCTGGCTCACTTGCTCAGACGCACCGGCCGGCCCGAGCAGGCTGAGACATTGTATCGACAAGTGCTGCAGTCCAGACCGCAGCATCGCCAAACCCGCATCGGACTGATCCGCACGTTGAGCGATCTAGGACGGCAGAGCGCCGCGGAAATAGAGTGCCGTGCGCTTCTGAGTTCAAACGAGCGCGACTCGCAAGCTTGGTCGCTGCTGGCCATGACGCTGCGCGAGCAGAACAGATTGCCCGAAGCGGAACAGGCGTACCAGCGGGCCATCGAGATCACCCCAGAGCAGCCGCTCGCGCATCACAATCTCGGCTCGGTGCTCGTTCGTATGGACCGCGCAGAGGAAGCGCTTGCGGCATTGGAGCGAGCCGAAGCGCGCGGACTAAGAGGCTTCGAGCTCGCCTTCAACCGGGGAATGGCGCTGCTGCAGCTGTATCGCATCGATGAGGCGGAGCGCGCATTCGTTCAAGCCGTGGAGGCGAATCCGCTGCATGGCGAAGCCCAGGTCAACCTCGCTCGTCTGCGATTCATGCGCGGCGATCCGAATTTTTCGCGAGACATGGCCCGAGCAGCCGCAGCCCACCCGCACGATGCCAACCTGCAGACGCTCTTCGCGCTGATCTTGCGCCGCGTAGGCGACTTGCCGCGCGCGGAAGCGCTGTTGCGCCGTCTCATGACCGGCGTAGGCCCCAAGCCCGAGGTTCGCGCCGCGTTGTCCGAGATCCTGCTCGAGGGCGGCAGGTTGGAAGAAGCCGAGACAGAGGCGATCGAAGCGGTCGCCGCCCTGCCCGACAACGCGAACGCCGTCGATACGCTCGTGACGATATTGCTCGCACGCGGCCGGCCCGACGATGCATTGCCGTTCGTTCACCGACAACGCCAACAGCGGCCGCTCAGCCAAGGGTGGATCGCACATGAGGCTACGGCGTTGCGCATGCTCGATGCGGCCGCTTACCGCGAGCTGTACGACTTCGATCGTTTCATCCGCGTTTACGATCTCGAAGCGCCGGCCGGGTGGTCCTCGATGGAGGAGTTCAACGCGCATTTGCTGGGCGCACTCGCCGCTCGCCACGCGTTTGCGACTCATCCGCTGGACCAGAGTCTGCGCAATGGCACGCAGACCACGCGCAACCTGCTGAAGGATGCGGATCCGACAATCCAGGCGGTCCTCAAGCTGTTCGAGGCGCCGATCCACGACTATCAGAGGCGAGTTGGCGCTGAAGCCTCACATCCACTGTGCGCGCGAAACCGCAGCCCGGCGTCAATTGCGGCGGCGTGGTCCGTGCAGTTGCATCGCGAAGGATTTCACGTGAACCACGTCCATCCGGAGGGCTGGTTGAGCTCCGCCTATTACGTCTCTGTACCGGCGGAAGTGCGCGATCAGGATCTCATGTCAGGTTGGATCAAGTTCGGAGAGAGTCGCTATCCCGCGCCGGGCGTCGGCCCTGAAGCGGTCATACAGCCGCGAGCGGGACGCCTGGTCCTATTCCCCTCCTACATGTGGCACGGGACGAACCCGATTCATGGCTCCGAGGCGCGCACGACGATCGCGTTCGATGCGATCCCTAAGAAGAAGTGACTCACCGCAGGCGCGTCACCTGCATGGATCGGCTCCCCGCGATCATATGAAATGAGCCGAGCGCGCCCGCGATGATGGTAATGGACTCGCCGACCTTCACCGGAAGATGCGCGCCGGCGCTTTTTTGCGCCCAGACCTGACCATTGTCGAGCGTCAGCACCAGCTCGCCTCTGGGCCGGCGCGACAGTGATGTCACCTTCGCCGTCATGCGTTGGGGCCCTTTCTGCTTGTTCTCGGTCGGTTTCGCGGCGCGACTGCGCGCGGCTTCGCTGCCGGCAATCCCGAAATCTTCGCCGCCGAACGCCTCGTCGCTCGCGCTCGTTGCAGCCGGTCGCGGCGGCTCGCGAGCCTCAAGCAAACGCCGCGACTCGCGGTCGAAACACCCCAAGCGCCGAGCGTCGTCGCGCTCGCCTGCGCACGCGATAATGCGCTCGGCGAGCTCGGCGTCCGTCGTCCCAGCCGATTGCGCGCCCAGAATCAGGCAAGCGCCGGCCAGGCAGGCAGATATCACAGTTCTCATCCTAACTCCGCACACAAGCCCGGCGCAGAATCAAAGACCGCGTCGCGACGAGTTCAATCGCCGGCGCTTCAGGAAGTTCCAAGCGTCCCGGTTCACCTTCTCCGCGACCTGGCCGTAATCGTGAGCGACATACCCGAGGATCGTGAGATTCACCTCGTGACCGGCCTCCTCAAGCGCACGCTGCGTGTTGCGCACCGCGAAGGACGGGAAGAACTCATCACGCTCGCCCATGAAGATCGCGATCGGAACTTTGCGCCTGGCGTATCGAAGGGCGGCAAACTCGTTACTGGCGCGCCACACCCCGCCATACACTGCAACCGCTGCGAAATATTCCGATTCGATCATCGACAAGGTGAGCGCATACACCGCGCCGCCGGAGTAGCCGAACAGATAGATGCGCTCGCGGTCGAGTGGATGCCGCCTCTGCACCTCATCCACAAGCGCGCGTATGAACGCCGGTCCGTCAGCCCGAATGCTCCATACCTTGCGGTCGCGCGCTTGCGGAGCGAGGAGCAGTAGCCCTTCTTCACTAGCCAAAGCCGTCCAGGCATTCAGCATCTGCCGCGCGCTTCCATAGGAGCCGTGCAGCACGATCAGAAGCGGGGGGTCCTCGCTGTCAGCCGGCGGCGCGAATCCGTAGTAAGCGCGCCTGATACCGTTGAACTCGAAGCTGTGCTGCTCCACCGATGGGGGCTTTGCATCGGCCATCGCGGCAACCCACAGGGCCGCGAACAGGGCCGCGGCAAGAAGGAGCCGTCTGCATGTAAGCGTGGGCGCGCGCGAATTGGCGCGAGGCATCTGGATCGTCCTTGCCGTCCGACAGCAGTTCAGATCGGCAAAAAAACGGCGGGCCGCAGCCCGCCGTCAATCATCAGCAGTCGATGCTCGTCAGAAATCTGCAGTGATTCCCAGGAAGATGTAAC
>DATAFY010000398.1:0-3217 GCA_036257205.1 Steroidobacter sp.
TCGCGGCGGATGCGGAAGAACTCAAAGAGTTCATCGCAGGTCAGGTCGCCGAGCCTCCGGCTAAACCCGTACGAGTGTTCATCGTCGATGCTCTGCCGCTCAACGCTGTCGGCAAGATATTTCGTCCGCAGCTGCGATGCATCGCGATCAAACACGTCATACAAAACGAGATCGCCGATGTGGCCGCCGCAGCCGGGGTTTCCTGCGCCGTCACGGTCGGGTTGGACGACAGCTCGTTGATCAAATCGCGCATCGAGATCCAGTGTCGCGATGGGAACGCGGATGCTGCGCAGGCATGTAAGACCAATCTGCTGAGCAGATTGGATCAGTATCCGATCGACCTGTCGATCGAGTGCCGATAACGCGCGTCGTAAGCAGCTGGCAAAATGACGGTGAAATACCACACAGGGCCGCGCCCGGCTGGCCGCGGGTTCGTCGGGGCGGCCGGTGTGGCGTTCGCCGCAGCCGGGCTCAGGACCGGCGTCAAATGCGCCGGTCGGTGCTTCAGTTCGTAAGCAAGCGCTCAGCGAGTCCGATGCCCTTCTTTGGGAGGGGGGCGCCTCTCGGAGCACGGCATATGTTTCAAGAATACAACCGAGCTTGCTCATCGACATGATCCGCGACCACGACCCCGCCGAGCACGAGCAAAGCACGGGTCCTCTTTGGCCGAATCAGCATCTGCTGAACCGTGCGGATGCACGGGCGCGGCTCAATACGCCGGCGCTCATTGTCGACCTCGACGCCCTCGATAGAAATATTCGAGCTCTCGCCGACTACGCCCGCAGTGCAGGCGTGAATGTGCGACCGCACATGAAGTGCCACAAGAGCCTCGAAATAGCCCGACGCCAAATGGAGTCGGGAGCAGTCGGCGCGTGTTGCGCGACCATCAGTGAAGCGGAGGTGCTGGCGCGCGGCGGCATCCGCAACATTCTGATCACTTCTCCACTGACGACAGCGGAGAAGATCGTCCGCGCCTGTCGTCTGACGCGTCAGGTCGAACGCCTCGCTGTTGTGACGGATCATCCCGCGAATTTGGAGCAGCTGGCGGAAGCGGCGCGCGCCCAGGGATGCCTGCTGCGCGTGCTCGTCGATATCGATCCCGGCACGCATCGCACGGGCGTCGCAACTGACGCGGCTTGCGTGAGCCTGGCGCTCGATTGCATGGCGCGGGACGAGCTGATCTTCGAGGGCGTGCAGTTCTACGCCGGAGCAGGTCAGCATATCGAGAGCCTGACTGCACGTCGCGAATACGCTTTCGCCATGATGGATAAGCTGCAGGCTGTATGCGAAAAATTGCGCGAGGCAGGATGCGCGCCTGTCGTCGTTTCCGGCAGCGGCACAGGGTCGTTCGACATAGATGCCCAGGCGCGAGTGCTGACGGAGCTGCAGCCGGGCTCCTACGTTTTCATGGACAACCAATATTGCCGTCTCGAATACGCAGAGGCGCGCCCGTCGTTCGAGCGCGCCCTGTTCGTCCAGGCGGCCGTCATCAGCGCAAACCATCCGGGCATGGTCACGGTCGATGCGGGCCTCAAGCAGTTCGCGGTCGACGGCGGATCCCCGGTGGTGACGCGCGGAGCGCCGCTCGGCGCCGTGTTCACGTATATGGGCGATGAGCACGGCAGGCTCACAGTCGGTGAAGGCCAGCCGATGCCGCCCCTCGGCGGCAAAATCGAATTCGGCGTGCCGCATTGTGACCCGACCGTAAATCTCTACAACCGTTTCCATTGTTTTCGAGGCGAGAAGCTGGTCGATATCTGGCCCGTCGATGCGCGCGGGTCGTAGCGCAGATCGCACCTCACAAGAACGGCAGCGATTGAAATGACAACGAGCAACAATCTGTCCCGCCTGAGCGGAGGAAATCTACGATTTCTGTCCGTTCCGCGCCTGATGTTGATCGGCGATAGGTGGGTGGGCGCGGCGTCCGGCGATACGATGCCGGTGTTTGATCCTTCTTCGGGGCGGGAGTTCGCGCGTGTGCCGAGCGCGGGCGTCGCAGACGTTGACGCCGCGGTCGCTGCGGCCAAACGAGCATTCGAAACAGGTCCCTGGCGCTCGCTCCAGCCTGCCGATCGTGAACGCCTGTTGTGGCGGCTGGCCGATCTGATCGAGTGCAACGCCGGGGATCTGGCCCAGCTGGAAGCGCTCGACAACGGCAAAGCGGTCACGGTGGCCTCGGGCGTCGACGTGCCGCTCACGATACGCCACCTGCGCTACATGGCAGGGTTCGCCACGAAGATCCACGGGCGCACGATTGCAACGAGCGTGCCCTACATGCCGGGCGCCGAATTCTTCTCATACACTGTGCGCGAGCCGATCGGCGTCGTGGGGCAGATCATTCCCTGGAACATGCCGCTGATGTTCAGCGCATGGAAGCTGGGTGCGGCGCTGGCCGCCGGCTGCACCGTGGTCCTGAAGCCCGCCTCCAATACGCCGCTCACTGCGCTGCGGCTGGGCGAGCTCATCCTGGAAGCAGGTTTTCCGCCCGGGGTAGTAAACCTCATCACGGGCCCGGGCGGCGTGGTCGGCGAGCGCCTGGCGCGCCATCCGGACATCGACAAGATCGCCTTCACAGGGTCGACGGAGGTCGGCCGAAAGCTGGGACGCATCTGTGGGGATGAGATCAAGCCGATTTCCCTGGAGCTCGGCGGCAAATCGCCTTCGATTGTCCTCGCTGACGCGCGCATGGAGCAGACGATTCCGGGCGTCATTAGTGGAATCTTTGCGAATAGCGGTCAGGTCTGCGCCGCGGGCTCGCGGCTATATGTGCAGCGGCCGCTGTATGAGCCGCTCATTGCCGCGTTAAACGACGCCGTGCAGACCCTAAAGCTCGGACCGGGACTGGACCCGGAAACCTTTGTTGGGCCGCTTGTCTCCGCGGAGCAGAAAAAAATCGTGTGCGACTACATCGCATCCGGCGTAGCGGAAGGCGCGAGGCTAGTGACCGGAGGCGGCGTCGATGGCGAAGGATATTACGTCAAGCCGACGATTCTCGCCGACGCGAAGCAGCACATGAGAGTCGTCCGCGAAGAGATTTTCGGGCCGGTGTTGACTGTCGCGCCGTTCGACGATGTGGACGAGGCGATCGCGCTCGCCAACGATAATGAAATGGGTCTTGCGGCGTCGGTCTATTCTCAGGACGTCTCCAAGATCCATCGGATCGTGCCGCGCATTCGCGCCGGCACGGTCTGGGTGAATTGCCACAACGTCTACGATG
>DATAFY010000412.1:0-4224 GCA_036257205.1 Steroidobacter sp.
AACATTCACCCCTCGCTGCTGCCGAAGTACCGCGGCTTGCACACTCATCGTCGCGCGCTCGAGGCCGGTGATTCAACCCACGGCGCCAGCGTGCACTTCGTCACCGCAGAACTCGATGGGGGTCCGGTAGTGATTCAGGCGCTGGTCAACGTGCACGCCGGCGACACGGAGGAGACGCTGTCAGCGCGCGTTCAGGAGCAGGAACACAGGATCTACCCCCAGGCGATCGCCTGGTTCGCCAGCGATCGACTCAGATTGCACGACAAGCAGGCATGGCTCGACGGCCAGCCGCTCACGAGGCCCGTAATCGTCGACGCGCGCTAGAGGAGTCGGTGTGTTGAAAGCCGCAGCTGTACTGATCGCTGTATTCGCAGCCGGCAACGCCGCGCACGCCGCTGCGCCTGCACTCAAGCCATTCACCGCGACGTACGAGGTGAGCTATCGGGGCATGCACGCCGGCGCCCTCATATTCAGGCTCGAGCGCGACGCGACGAGCGCGCGGTACACGTATGAAACGCACGCCAATCCAGGCTTGCTGGCGCGATTGGTGGTCAGCCCCGCAGCCGTCGAGCGCAGCGTATTTGAAGTCGACGCCGGCGGCGTGCGTCCCCTGGAATGGCGCCTGGACGACGGCAAGTCCGGCGAATTAGCCGATGGCGCACTGCATTTCGACTGGAGCCGCGGCGCCGTGACCGGCCGAATACGCGGCAAGGACGTTCGCCTACCTACGCAACCGAATGTCCAGGACCGTCTGTCCATCCAGATGGCGGTCACGACCGCGCTGCTGCGCGGGCAGGAGCCGGGCGCCTTGTCGCTGATCGACGATCATCAAATCAAGCGCTACACGTATACGAGGAAAGGCGAAGCGAAAATCGAATCCCGGCTGGGACCCGTGGACACGCTCATCTACGAGAGCACTCGCGAAGGCTCAAGCCGCCTGTCGCGTTTTTGGTTGGCGCCGAGGTTCGACTATGCGGCGGTGCGCGCCGAACAGATCCGCAAGGGAAAGGTTGAGACCGTGATGGAGCTTGTTCGATGGGAACGCACTGGCGACTAGTCTGACGTCAGTCGGCTGGGGAGTGCGCGGCGCGGCGCCGCAACTCGCCTACCCGCCCAGGACGCGCAGTCGCCAATCGTTTCCGCTCACGCCTTAGGCAACGTGACCCCGCGCTGTCCCTGATATTTGCCGCCGCGATCCTTGTACGAAGTCTCGCAAATCTCGTCCGATTCGAGAAACAGCATCTGCGCCACCCCCTCGTTGGCGTAGATCTTCGCGGGCAGCGGGGTGGTGTTGGAAAACTCAAGCGTCACGTGCCCCTCCCACTCGGGCTCAAGCGGCGTGACGTTCACGATGATGCCGCAGCGGGCGTAGGTCGACTTGCCCAGACAAATCGTCAGCACATTGCGCGGGATGCGGAGATACTCAACCGTACGTGCGAGCGCAAACGAGTTCGGCGGGATGATGCACACATCGGACACGAGATCCACGAAGTTCTTCGAATCGAAGTTCTTCGGATCGACGATCGTCGAGTTGATGTTCGTAAATATTTTGAATTCGTTCGCGCAGCGAACGTCGTAACCGTAGCTCGACGTGCCGAACGAGATGATCTTCTCGCCCTTGGCGAGCCGGACCTGCCCGGCCGCGAACGGCTCGATCATTCCCTGCTCGGCCATGCGGCGAATCCACCGGTCGGACTTGATGCTCATGCGTCTTGCTTGTGTCGTAGGTTGTCTTTTGTGAGCGAGGCGCTCGATCTATACGGCGAATCGGCGCGTCGTTTGGAATTCGGGCGGCCGTCGCGCGCACGAAACGCCGAGCCCTTACGCGTCTTCCACGGTGATGGTCGGGAACGGCTGTCCAGGCGCTTGTGCGCTGCTCGCCAGCCGCGCGGCCGTACGGCGCGCAAAGTCAATGTAGGCGCAACCAAGCGCGCTGTGCGGTTCAGCGATGATTGTTGGCTTGCCGCCGTCCGCCTGCTCCCGTATGCGAATGTCGAGCGGCAACTCGCCGAGCAGATCGACCCCGTACTGCTGCGCCATCCGCCGTCCGCCGCCCGCGCCGAAAATATGCTCCTCGTGGCCGCAGTTCGAGCAAACATGCGTGCTCATGTTCTCGACGATGCCGAGAACCGGCACTTCCACCTTTTCGAACATGCGCAGACCCTTGCGCGCATCGAGCAGCGCGATGTCCTGCGGCGTGGTCACGATGACGGCCCCGCTGACCGGCACGCGTTGGGACAACGTGAGCTGGGCGTCCCCGGTCCCGGGCGGCATGTCGACGACGAGATAATCTAGTTCGCCCCATCGGGTCGTCTCAAGCAGCTGGACGAGCGCCTGCGTCACCATCGGACCGCGCCACACCATGGGCTGCTCTTCGTCGATGAGAAAGCCGATGGACATCACTTTCACGCCGTAGGCCTCCGGAGCAATCATGCTCTTCTGATCGGGGCTCCTCGGCTGGGAGCCCGACAGGCCCATCATCCTCGGTTGACTCGGTCCATAGATATCCGCGTCCAGGAGACCGACCGCGGCGCCTTCGTGCGCCAAACCCAAGGCCAGGTTGGCTGCGGTGGTGGACTTACCGACCCCGCCCTTGCCTGAGGCAACGGCAACGATGTTGCGCACGCCCTGTATCGGTTTGAGATTGCGCTGAACGCTATGCGACACGACTCGCCAGTCGACCTTGACGTTCGCCTGCCGAACCCATGTGAGCGTCTCAAGGCGCCGCTCGAGCGCTGCGCTCAACTCAGGGCCGTATTTGTCCGCCGAGAACCCCAATCGAACCGCAGCGCTCACGCGGTCTTCCGTAACCTCCAGCGCCGTCACGGCGCCTACCGCCCGCAACTCCAAGCTCAACGCCGAGTCGACGTAACTCTCGATCAGGCTGCGCGCCTCGAGTTCTCGTTGCGGAGTCATGGCGTTTGTCCGGCGGGTGGATGAAGAAAGTCGCAAGACGCCCGCAGAACGAGCGGGGTGCGGATTGTAGCGGATGTGAAGCCGGCTCCGCTGTAAGGTTCGTTCCTCGGCGCCCACGCCAGCCGTGGCATAATGCCGCGGACGCTCTGAGCAGACGCAAGCGTCATTGGATAGGCGCCTACGGAGCAGATTGCCGCCCGGTCGGCGACAAACGGGCCTCTCTCGATTCGGCCGTCGCGCTTTGGGGGCGCGTCAGGGAAGGATGGGGCGGTCCTGCTGCTCGCGTCGTCGCCTGGCCGCGCGAACAAGCCCGCCGGCGCAGCCTGCGGAACGATAACGGCGCACGGGACAGCGGCCCGGGCGCGAACGACGCGATGGATACCGAGACGACTCGATGGCTTTTTTTTCCGATCTGAGAGCGGAGCGCCTGATCGCCGAGATCCGTGGAACAGGCGATCCACTGCATCCGGACTCACAGAAGGCGTTTCAGAAGCTCGCGAAAATAGGGGCCGGCGCGATCCCGAAGATTCTCGATGCGCTCGCAGCGGCGGATAAGAAAGAGACGGCCGCCTACGTCGAGATCCTGACGGAGCTCATCGACAACAAGACTTTTCCGATTTTCGCAGAAGGCCTTGCGGACGGGAACGCCCGCACCGTGGCTGCCGTGAGCCGGGCCCTGAGCTCAAGCCGCAACTACAGCCCTAACCTTCTCATTGAGCTGCTGAACAAGGACCAGGCGTCCAAAGCGGCGGTGCTCGAAATCATATCGGCCCAAAAGACCCGCTTCACCGTTCGCGATCTGCTCCAGCACGCCTATGGCCAGGAAGCGAACGAAAAGGGGGCGCTGTTTCGCATCGTCGGGGAGCTTGCGGACGAATCAGCGATCCCGGAGCTGATCAGCCGTATCGACGGTAAGGACTTCACGGCGCGCATCCACATCATCGGCATCCTGTCGCGTTTCAACCGGGCCGACGTGGCCGCAGCCATCCAGAAACAGTTGCGTGACTCGAGCAAACTGGTGAGGCAGGCCGCCTTGGGCGCGCTTGCCAAGATGGATGGACCGCTGAATATCGCCCCGCTGTGCCAATTACTGCGCGATGCGGACGTCGAGGTCGCAAACCGCGCCGTCGACGTCATCGTGCGCGCCGGGGATCCAGACACGATGAAATACCTCATCGAGGTCCTGAAGGACGAGAACGAGTACGCGCGCCGCGCCGCGGTGGAGGTCCTCAATCACCTCGGCACGGCCAAGGACATCAAGCACCTGCTGCAAGCCATCAAAGACGATGATTGGTGGGTGCGGACACG
>DATAFY010000464.1:0-4770 GCA_036257205.1 Steroidobacter sp.
GACGTCCCGGAATACATCCGGCTCATCGCTCTGGGCCAGTTCACGGACGCCTACCTCGTCAACCGTGAATCCAATGTGTTTCCCGGCATCCTGGGCCGCGTTTGCGATCGGCCTTGCGAGCCGGCTTGCCGCCGCGGCCGCGTGGAGGCCGAGCCAGTGGCGATCTGCCGGTTGAAGCGCGTGGCCGCGGATCACCGGGACGACATTTCCGGCCGGCTGCCCAAGGCGCCGAAACAGAAGAACGGCAAGCGCATCGCGTGCATCGGCGCCGGACCGGCCTCGCTCACCGTGGCGAACGATCTGGCGCCCCTGGGTTATGAGATCACGATGTTCGAAAGATGGGGCTCGCCCGGGGGGCTGATGCGTACGAACATCCCCTCGTTTCGGTTGCCTGAGCGCGTGCTGAATGAGGAGATTGGCTACATCATCGATTTGGGGGTGGACCTGCGTCTTAATTCTCCGGTGACGAGCCTGAAAAAACTGCTCGCATCCGGTGAGTTCGATGCAGTCTTTGTCGGCAGCGGCGCGCCGAAAGGCAAGGACTTGGACTTGCCCGGCCGCCGCGACTCTCAAACCGCAGGCGAACATATCCACATCGGCATCGACTGGCTGGAATCCGTCGCTTTCGGCCACATCAAATCGATTGGCAAGCGCGTACTGATCATCGGGGTGGGCAACACGGCGATGGACTGCTGCCGCACCTCGCTGCGGCTCGGGGCGACCGACGTGAAGGTCATGGCGCGCAAGCCGCGGGCGTTCTTCAAAGCGTCTGATTGGGAGCTCAAAGACGCGGAAGAGGAGAACGTCGAAATCGTGGTGAACCACTCGCCCAAGGCGTTCGTGACCGAGGACGGCAAGCTGACGGGCATGCTCTTCGAGAAAATGGAGTACGAGCTTGACTCGACGGGCCGCATTACAACGGAGCGCACGCTCGGCGAGCAGTTCTTCGCTTGCGACGACGTTATTCTCGCCGTCGGCCAGGAAAATGCGTTCCCCTGGATCGAAGACGATCTCGGGATCGAATTCGACAAACACCACGCGCCCAAGGTCGACCAGGCGACATTCCAGTCGACGCGGCCGGAGGTTTTCTTCGGGGGCGACGCAGCCTTCGGGCCGAAGAACATCATCTGGGCCGTGGAGCACGGCCATCAGGCCGCCATTTCCATTCACAAGTTCTGCTGCGGACTGCCGGTGAGCGAGCGGCCGCGCCCGACGGTCAAGCTGTCGAGCCGCAAGATGGGCATGCACGAGTGGTCGTACAAGAACGACTACAACCCCGTTGAGCGGCGACTCATGCCGCATGTCGATCTGAAAGAGCGCTTCAAGAAGGTCGATATCGAGGTTGAGCTCGGCTTCACGGCCGAGCAGACGGCTGCAGAAGTCCAGCGATGCCTGAACTGCGACGTGCAAACCGTGTTCGAGGCGAAGCTCTGCATCGAATGCGACGCTTGCATCGATATCTGCCCGGTGGACTGCCTCACGATCACCGCCAACGGGCCCGAAGAAGAACTGCGCCGGCGCCTGAAGGCGCCGTCGTTGACTCCCACCGAACCGCTCTTCGTCTCGAGCCCGCTGAAACAGACCGGCCGCGTGATGGTCAAAGATGAGGATGTCTGCGTGCATTGCGGGTTGTGCGCCGAGCGGTGCCCCACGGCGGCCTGGGACATGCAGAAATCGACGATCAGGATTCCCTACGCGAGCGACGAGACCATTCCATCATGCTTCACGCAGCAGACTCGCAAGACCGCGTAAACGATTTCGTTCTAAAGCTCGCGAACGTCAACGGCACCGGCTCGGCCAGCGCAAACACGCTGTTGATGAAGTCCATCTTCCGGATGGGCGTGCCGGTGATGGGCAAGAACTATTTCCCATCCAATATTCAGGGTCTGCCGACGTGGTACGAGATACGCGTGACCCGGGACGGCTACGTCGCACGCTCAGGACGCGTGGACATCATGGTCGCGATGAACGCCGAGACGTACGCAAAGGATGTGCGGGAAGTCAGCCCCGGCGGATACCTCATCTATGACTCGACCTGGCCCCGCCCTGCGCTGCTCAAACGCGACGACATCACGATCATCGGAATGCCTTTCGCGAAGCTCTGCAACGAGACGTTCCAGGGCGTGCGCGCGCGGATCCTGCTCAAGAACATCATGTACTCCGGCGCGCTCGCGGCGCTTCTCGACCTGGATGTGGAGTTGATGCGCGCAATGCTTGCGGAAAGCTACGCAAACAAGAAGGCGTTGCTCGATTCGAACGTACAGGCGCTGGAGATCGGCTACAACTACGCAAAAGAGCGCTTTCAGTGTCCGCTGCCGCTGCGCGTCGAGCGCATGGACAAGACCTCCGATCACATCATGATCGACGGGAATACCGCGGCGGCGCTCGGTTGCCTGTATGGGGGCGCAACCGTCGGCGCGTGGTACCCGATCACCCCCTCCACGTCGCTGATGGATGCGTTCAAGAGCTTCTGCCAGAAACACCGCGTCGATCCGCAGACCGGCAAACGCAATTTCGTCGTCGTGCAGTGCGAAGACGAACTGGCTGCCATCGGCGCCGTCATTGGCGCGAGCTGGAACGGGGCGCGCGCGTTCACGCCCACGAGCGGTCCCGGCATCTCGCTGATGAACGAATTCATCGGCCTCGCCTATTACGCGGAAATTCCCGCCGTCATCTTCGACGTTCAGCGAGTGGGGCCCTCGACCGGCATGCCGACCCGAACGCAGCAATGCGACCTGCTGCTCGCGGCGTACGCCTCGCACGGCGATACGCGGCATGTGCTTCTGTTCCCGAACAGCCCGGAAGAATGCTTTTACATGGCGGTGCAGGCGTTCGATCTCGCCGAACGGCTGCAGACGCCCGTATTCGTCATGAGCGACCTCGACATCGGCATGAACGATTGGATGTGTCCGACGCTCAAGTGGGACGATGTGTACCAGCCCGACCGCGGCAAGGTGCTGTCGAAAGAACAGGTAGAGAAGCTCGAGAAGTTTCATCGCTATCTCGACCTGGACGACGACGCCATTCCATATCGCACGTTCCCCGGAGTGCACCCGAAAGCCGCCTACTTTACGCGCGGGTCGGGACACAACCAGTACGGGGGGTATACGGAAGACTCGGCCGATTACCAGGTCGTGCTCGATCGGCTGAAGCGCAAATTCGATACGGCGAAGAAGCTCGTTCCGAAAGCGGCGATCGAACGCACGGGACATGAAGCGGCGATCGTGTCGCTCGGCAGTTGCGACGGGGCAGTCCGCGAAGCGCGCGATATCCTCAAGCGCCGCGGCTTCGAACTCGACTACATGCGCGTGCGCGCGTTCCCGTTCGGACAGGAGGTGGAGAAGTTCCTGGCGTCGCATTCGCTCATCTTCGTCGTAGAGCAGAATCGCGACGCACAGCTTCGCAGCCTGCTCACGCTCGAGACGCCGGTCGAGAAATCCAAGCTGCGCTCAATTCTTCACTACAGCGGCCTGCCCATCTCCTCGAGCAGCATCGTCGACGGCGTACTGGCCGAGCTCGCCGAAGCCAAGCGCCCAGCGCCGGTCGGGGTTCCCGCAAGCCGGGCCTGAAGAGCCGCCGAGCGCCGCCGCTTATCAGTCACGAACTACCCTGCTGAGCTATGAGCTTCATCAACAAGCCGAAGGTTTCGCACCCCAGCCTGCCCAAGAATGAGCTGGGCCTGACGCGCCGCGCGTACGAGGGCGGCATGTCGACGCTCTGCGCCGGCTGCGGGCACGACTCGATCACGGCGGCGATCATCGAGGCCGTGTGGGAGATGTCCATCCGACCCGAGCAGCTGGTCAAGCTGTCCGGAATCGGCTGTTCATCCAAGACGACCGCGTATTTCGTGAGCGGCGGACACGGCTTCAATGCGGTCCACGGCCGAATGCCCTCGATCGCGACCGGCGCCATCGCGGCCAACAAGAATCTCTATTACATCGGCGTTTCGGGCGACGGCGACACCCTGTCGATTGGTTTCGGGCAGTTTGCCCACGCGATGCGCCGGAACATCAACATGCTGTACATCATCGAGAACAACGGCGTGTACGGTCTGACCAAAGGTCAGTTTTCAGCCTCGGCGGACATCGGCTCGAAGGCTAAGCGCGGCGAGGAGAATCTTCAGCCGCCGATCGATCCGGTGCTGACGGCGCTTACGCTCGGCGGAACCTTCGTCGGACGAAGCTTTTCAGGGGACAAGGAGCAGCTCGTTCCACTGATCAAAGCGGGCCTGGCGCACAAGGGCTTCGCCCTGATCGACGTGCTTTCGCCGTGTGTAACCTTCAACGACCATGAAGGCTCGACGAAGAGCTATCAGTACGTGCGCAAACATTACGAGGAGGTCGTGCATGCGGACTTTATCGCCCCGGCGCACGAGATCACAGCTCAATACGCGGCTGGCGAGGCGATGCCCGTCACGCTGCACGACGGCAGCCGCATCCTGCTGCGCAAATTGGATCCCTCCTACGATCCCACGAATCGGGGCAAGGCGTTGAACTACCTGCGCGAGAAATTGAGGCAGGGCGAGCACGTCACCGGCCTCATCTACGTGAACGAGAAGAGCCCGGAGTTTCATGACATGAACGGCACGTCCGACGCGCCGATCAACCAGATCCCCTATGCACGATTGCAGCCTGGAGCGGCGGGGCTGGAGAAAATTCTCGCGCGCTACCGCTAAGTCTGAGTCGTCTGAAACTGTGCTCGTCGACCTGCGCGGTCTGTCGGAATTCGGTGAGGAATTCCCTGAGCCAGGCGTTCAGCTCTAGTCGCTCC
>DATAFY010000467.1:0-3476 GCA_036257205.1 Steroidobacter sp.
GTCGGGCTGGTGGTCGGCGATCTTCGACAGCGCGTCGAAGCCGTCCACGGCGGTGAACACCTCGCAGCCTTCCTTGGCCAGCAGCGTCTCCGCGGTACGGCGGATCGTCTTGCTGTCGTCGATGACGAGCACCTTCAGACCTGCAAGACGAGCGGTGTTGTTAGCGGCCAGGTTCTCCATCGCTTACCTCATGGGCTGCGCGGGCCGCAACGGGGGTCCGCGTCGCGACATTCGCATCAAAACCCGGTAGTTAGCGGCGCTTGCGCGATCGCAGAAACTTTTAACATATTGGTTATAGAGCCGCCATTGGCCGCGTTCCTATACTATGAAGCCCGTCACACGCGGGGCGGCGACGCGTGAAGCAGGTCCCATGGTCCGCCGTTCGACGCTCGATCGCTTGCCCGCAAAAGCACGCCGCCTTCTGACCGCCCAAGAGCCGCCCTACGGATTCCACATGTCTTCATCCGTCCGCATCGCCGTCGTGATGGATCCCATCGACGGCATCAAACCGGCCAAGGACACGACCCTCGCCATGATGCTCGCGGCGCAACAGCGCGGCTGGGAGCTTTGTTACGGGGAGCAGCGCGACCTATGCCTGCGCGACGGCGTGGCGTTCGGTCGGCTGCGCCCCGTTCGCGTTAAGGACGACATGCGCGCATGGTTTGAGCTTGGAGAGGCAAAGATCGAGCGCCTCGGCGACTTCGATGCGATCTTGATGCGCAAGGATCCGCCGTTCGACATGGAATACATCTACACCACGTACATCCTCGAGCGCGCCGAGGAGCAAGGCGCCCTGATCGTGAATCGGCCGCAAGGGTTGCGCGACATGAATGAAAAGGTGTTTACCGCGTGGTTTCCGCAATGCTGCGCGCCCACGCTCATCACGCGCGACATGGCGGACATGCATGCGTTTCTACGCGAGCACGTACGCATCGTCTGCAAGCCGCTGTACGGTATGGGGGGGCGTTCGATCTTCGTCGTCGACAGGGGCGACAAGAACGCGAACGTCGTGTTCGAGACGATGACCGAGTATGGCGCGCGCTTCGCGATCGTGCAGAAATACATCCCCGACATCGTGGCGACGGGCGACTCGCGCATCCTCGTCATCGACGGCGAACCCGCGCCCTACGCTCTCGCCCGCATTCCCTCAGAGTCAGACAATCGGGGGAATCTGGCGGCGGGCGCACGAGGCGAAGGGCGCGAGCTGAATGATCGCGATCGCTGGCTCGTCGCCCAGATCGGACCGACGCTGAGGGACCGTGGCATGCTGTTCGTGGGCCTCGACGTGATCGGAGGGTACGTGACCGAAATCAATGTGACGAGTCCGACGGGCGTACGCGAGCTGGACAAGCAGTTCAAGACGCAGATCTCAGGGTTGTTGATGGATGCGATTCAGAAGCGGTTAGCGGTTCGCAGTTAGCGGTGGCGGATTAGTCCAAGATTCGGTGGCTTCGTCGCACGCGCGACTCACCGCCAGGCGGTCTTAACCGACCCATGAATGCAACAGGCACGGAGCCCTCGCCTCTGGGGGCCGACGCCCGCGAGGGCTCGCCGCCCGTCAACGATCGTTTCACCACCACGCTGTTCCTGGCGGCGCTGTTTCACGGCATCGTCATTCTCGGCGTAACGTTCGCACTCCCCGACGGTCAGGACCGCTCCGCACCAACCCTGGAAGTTTTGCTTCTTACGGCCGAGGACACCCGGGCGACGGACAATCCCCAGGCTCAATACCTTGCACAGCGCAGCCAGCTCGGCGTCGGCACGACAGACAATCGGGTACGCCCCGCCAACCCAGCCTCATCCGCGGCGGCGGCTCAACAGGCCGGTCTGCCTGACGGCAACAGTACGGAATTCCAGGAGGCGGTCTCAGGTCGGCCCGCCGCCGAAGTCTTGACCAGCCGAGCCGATCGTACGGAGACGGATTACCGGCACGGCGTCAAAGCGCCCGCCCGGGATTTACAAACGCCCCTCGCACTGGCGCCGACGAGCCCTCGTCCCATCGCCACCAACGCCACCGACAGGAGTCTGCGACTGCGAGGACGCAAGCCCGACGGGTCGTACGACGTGATTCCCAACACCCGAGAATCCCAGCTGGCGCCCTATCTGGATTCATGGCGCCGCAAGGTCGAGCGCCTGGGAACCTCGAACTTTCCCCAGATCGCACGCGACCGGCGCAATGTGGACAATCCGGTCCTCGAAGTGTCGATCCGGGCGGATGGTTCGCTGGGCGAGGTGGTGCTGCGTCGCTCCAGCAGGCGCAAAGACATCGACCAGGCAGCCTTGACGATCTTGCGGCTCGCGGCGCCTTTCGACCCATTCCCCGCGGCAATCCGCAAGCAATATGAGGAGCTGCGCTTCGCCTACGAGTGGCAGTTCGTGCCCGCTGAGGATGAGAGTGAATCCCCGGCGGCGATCCGACCCTAGCTTCGCTCGTGAAGGCGGGTTGTGATGCGGCTCTGACATCCGCTATCCGGCCGGCTGTGTGCGCTATGACTGCTTGAGCCCGCCGCGCGCGGCGCTGATACTTCAACTATGGCTCAGGGCGACTTCCTCACAAACCAGTTCTTGATCGCGATGCCCGCGATGACGGACAGTAATTTTTCCCAGACGGTCACGTTCATCTGGGAACATAATTCGGAAGGGGCGCTCGGCATCATCATCAACCGTCCGTTGCAGATGCGGCTGGCGGATGTGTTCGAGCAGTTGAAAATGCCGACCGCGCCCGGGGTGAACGGGCGCCAGCCCGTGCTGCAAGGCGGCCCCGTGCAGACCGATCGGGGTTTCGTCGTCCACTACATCGGCGGGCATTGGGAGCACACACGCCAGATTTCCTCCCGTATCCAGGTCACGACGTCGCCGGACATCCTCAACGCGATGGCCGCCGGCAACGGACCGGAGACGGCGCTGGTCGCGCTCGGGTACGCCGGATGGGGAGCGGGTCAGCTCGAAATTGAGCTCGCTCAGAATGCGTGGCTCACAGTGCCCTGCGATGAGCGCATTCTGTTCGAGGTTCCTTACGATCAACGCTGGCGCGCCGCAGGCCGCTTGCTTGGCATCGACCTCGCCACGATGAGTCAGCAGGTGGGTCACGCGTGAGTGGGGCCGGCGCCGCGCCGCCCGCCCGCCCGCAAATCATCCTCTCGTTTGATTTCGGCGCGCGTCGGATGGGCGTCTCCGTGGGCGACACACTGACGCAAACCGCCCGCGGCCTGAAGACGCTGGACTGCCGCACGGGCGCGCCCTGGGATGCGATCGATGAACTCGTGACCGAATATCGACCCGCTCGGTTCGTGCTCGGCTTGCCGCTCAGCATGGACGGCGCCCCCACGGCGCTGACCGATGCGACCCGGGCGTTCGGCCGTGACCTCAAAGCGCGTTATGGCGCGCCGGTGGCGCTCGTGGACGAGCGGCTCAGCTCGCGCGAGGCGGAAGACCAGCTCCGCGCGGCGCGCGCGGCGGGCCTCAAACGTCGTCGC
>DATAFY010000474.1:0-3546 GCA_036257205.1 Steroidobacter sp.
ATCAATCAGGCGTGCGCGAGCGTGCGCGACTCGCCCCGAGCCCTTGATGCATGAGTCTAGCATCGTGCGATCACAGTTCATCGACGCTGCGATGTGCATCAATGCGTTTTCCTTTGGTGATACTGCAGGGCCGCATGCCGCCGGCGCACCGCGGCTTATCGCAAATTGCACTGTTTGGTGGAGGCGTAGGCGAGACATGAGACTTCGGTGAATCATTTCATGGCGAAAACAGCCCGTCTGCGCAGCGAGGCGGGACGGTTCCTCGGCGTAGGCATGCTCTCCTATTCGCTCGGACTTGGGCTGTCAGCCCTATTCCGGGAGGGATTGGGATTGCCGGCTGAATATTCCGTCGCACTCACCCTCGCAATCCTGTTCCTCATCAACTTCTGGCTGTCGCGTCGTTACGTGTTTCGCGCCGGAGGCGATGCGCGAAAGCAGTTTGCTCTGTTCCTGATCACGGCTTCAGCCATGCGAGGGGGCGAGTATGCGGCGTTCTATCTGTTGTTCCAGTTTGCGCATTTGCACTATTTGGCGGCGCTCACCTCCGCCATGGTGATTTCCAATGGCTTGAAATTTTTTCTCTATCGCGCCCTCGTCTTTGGACGTCGCATCTCGACCGCTTCGGCCGCGAAGTAGGCGCGTCAGACTGCGATCAGTTTCCGCCCAGTCCCGCGCCGGCGCGCAGTGGCACAGGAACTGCATTCATTGCATTGTGATGAACACCCGACCGGCCGTGATGACGCCGACAATACGCACGCCCTCCGGCGCCTACCCGACGCCGGGTGAGCCTGCCCTGCGGCTAGCCAATCTACTCCTGAGCGTCTCTGAGGCGCTGCCTACCTTCGCACTCAACCATTGGCTTCGATCGCGAACCTACTATCAGGCGTTCGACGGGGCGAATCGTGGGGCGAGACAAGGACAGAGCGAACTCAAGCGGCGAATGATGAAATTGCCGACTAGCTTGCACGGAAAATCGGTGCTGGATATCGGCTGCGCCGAAGGATTCTTCTGCCTCGAAGCGGCTCGACTGGGGGCGAGCCGTGTGATCGGCATTGATTCGACATTCAGTTCTCTGCTTTGCGCCAAACTGCTGGCCAGAAGAGCCGGTCTGAAGGTGACCTATCGAATGGGCGTATTCCCCCAGCTGAACCTGGACGTAGTCTTCGACTACGTTTTTTGTCTCTCCGTGCTCCACCACCTCGTTTCGGCCAAAGACATCTGGAGGATCCTCGATGATCCCTCGTATCGAATGGATCTCGAGCAACTGCGCCTCTACCTACGGACGCTCCGCAGGCTTACCGCGAACGGCGGCGTCTGCGTCATCGAGATGCCATACGAGTACGCAGACGAGCAGTCGCGAGCGAGCGTGGACTTCACGCGGTTCGAGCAGGAACTGGCCGGCGCCGGTTTCACTACCGCTGAGACTCTCGGCAATTGGCCCCACGCGGTCGAGAATCGCGAGAAGAAGGACCGCATCCTCTACGCCGGACATGTTGCCCAGGCATAAAGTCCTTCTATCCTGGACCAACGGCTCCCAAGCCGAGGTTCACTTGCTCGAAGACGAGTTCGGCCGCAAGACCGTGCTGAAGTGCTACCGTCCGGGCAAGCGCGGCGTGCTGGTGAGAGAGCTGCTGGCGTTGCGCTATCTGTCCCGTCTGTCGGTCGTACCGCAGGTCCTGTCGTGCGCTCTTAAGGCGAGGACGTTGCTTCTGTCCTACATTCCCGGCGATCGTGTGCTCGAGTGGGTTCTGAATCGCTACGGCGATCGCGACCTCGATCTCGCACAGTTCGCGAGTTGTCATGGGCTGCAGACCAACGAGCAAGTGCAGCGCGCCTTCGCTCGCTTCCGGGCCGCCCCCGACCCGGAAGCGATAGCGCTGCGAGGCGCGATCGTCGAGACGTATAGGATTCTTCATCGTACGGGTTTTCTGCACGGCGATCCGGGTCCTCGAAACATCATTTACGATGGACAGCGCGCTAACCTGATCGATTTCGATCACACCCGGCCGAGCTTCGCTCCCGCACGCGTGGACTCGCGCGCGCTCAGGCGCTGGTACGGAATCGACAGGGAAGAACTGCAATATGAGCAACGACCGGCCTAAGATCGACGCGGCATTTCGGCTACACCGGCGCGCCTGAGTGCATTCTCCCGCCGAATGGATCCGCAAACGGCGCATCTGCGTTCGGCGTCTGGAACAGAACGGCGATTTGTGTGACATAGCGTGCACTGCCGTCGATCCTGAGCGCGGCGCGAACGGTTGGCGAGGGTCGGCGCTCGTCGAATCGGGGCGAACTCCACCCCAGCAGCGGCGTCTGCGAACCGCGAAAGATTTCGCACCGCGCCTGCGGGGGCGTGGTCAGCATCAGCTCCACGCATCCCCTACGGATCGAAATGCGGCCGTCGATGAGCTCCAGTTTGCATTCTTCCGCAAAGTGCCAAAACATCTCGACGTCATGAGGACCATCGCAGATAAGCTCATCGATTATGGTGAGCGCTGAGCTGCGCTTGTCGAATCGCAGCTCCCGACGGTGCAGCGCCGGATCTTTGAGTCGCTCGTATCCGTCGTGCTCTGCCACAATACAATCGCTGTCTGGGGTCGAGCTGAAGGCGACAACGCGCGCGCGGGCGTGGGCGAGCCACAGAAAATTTCCGCCGCTCTTCGATTGGTCGAGACCATCGAGCCGCACGGTATTGTGAGCAGAAGTTCCGCGAAAATAATCGCGCCAGGCCCGCTGCGTGTGGTACGAAAACGTGCCCGGATCGATCAACAACCTAAGGCCAGAGACGCTCAGTGTGAACGAAAGCGCATCAGCGTGGCCGTGTGCGGCGATCGAGCGATAACCGAGCGGCCCAGCATCGAACACCAAGCGCACCTCCTCCCGGGTTTCGAAACGGTCCCCAAGGACGTAATAACCCGCCTCGCGAAATGCGCATCGCACAGGCAACTGCTGTGGGCCGAACGCACGCAGTGCTCCAAAGCGCGCTTCCGCAGCATCGCCCAACAGCCAACGACTCTTGTCATCGAACCGCGCCGCCTTGAAAGCGAACTCTGGGCGTTCGAAAAGCACAGCGCCCGTCGCGAGCAGAGACCTGAACACATTCGCTCCTTCATCCGGATCAAGCCGTGCGATGACGGCATCATCGGCATCCCCGAAGGTCGGCACTGCACCGCCGACGTCCATGACGCTCGCGACGAATTCAAGCATCGTCTCCAGTCGCCGCCAGTACGCGGCGGAGAAATTCACGCGATTAGCGCGACCGAAAAGGCCGGCAACGAGCATCATCTCGGCCACTTCGTAGTGATACCAGATCGCCTGCTCCCGGTTCACTCCGTCGGGCCCATTTTGTGAGAGCGCCTGCGCTTCGAGCTCGCGTCGCGCCATACGGCGCCAGCCTTCAGATTCAGCCCAGCACGGCCACGTGAGGGCAGCGACGAGTAGTCCGCTCAACTCACCGATCAGATGGTTGTTCGCCGAGGAGTATCGCGACAGGTTCCCCGCGATGAAACGGCAGTGCTGGTAAACGGATTTGAGCCATCGTTCGCG
>DATAFY010000475.1:0-4750 GCA_036257205.1 Steroidobacter sp.
GTTGATTGCACGCGACCAAAGCGCACTACGCCTCCCACAATCCGGGGTTTTCGAGACCATCGGAACGGGCGGCTTTGATGCAACTCCTGTCTGGCCTCAAGAGTGATCCATCGATGACGACGATCTATGTTGGGAATCTGCCCTTCAGCGCAACTGAAGCGGAAGTTCGCAGTCTGTTCGAACAGCACGGAGCAGTTCAGTCGGTCAAGCTCGTGAACGATCGCGAAACCGGCCGTCCGCGCGGCTTCGGTTTCGTCGAGATGTCTCCAGCAGACGCACAGAAGGCCATTCAGCACACGAATGGCTATCAAATGGGGGGCCGTCCGCTGCGCGTGAATGAAGCGCGCGAACGCGAGCCCCGCCCGCCGCGTCAGAGCGGCGGGGCTGGCCGCTGGTAACCGCCGCGCACCAGAGCTGATCGGGCCCGGCGTCGTCCGGGCACGATCAGCGTGCGGAGGCGGAGACGCTTTCCGCCTGTCGTGGGTCCCGCGCTCGGTCCCAAGGACTGAGTCGCGCGCCTTGCTGTGGCCGGCGCTGCACGATTCCTCTATCTTGGCGACTCCTTGCCCCGCATGAGGATCGCCGATGAGTTTGCGCTTCGCGGCCGCCGTTCTTGCCGCATCAGGCCTGCTGCTCAGCGCGTGCGCCCATCAGCGCGCCAGCCCCCCAGATGCGTTGGATCTGATCTTGGCCGGCGATCACCGTTCGGCCGAAAATCGAGCTCGCGATATATCTCGCCACCCGAAGGAGACGCTGCAGTTCTTCGGGATCAGACCGGATATGACCGTGGTCGAAGCGTGGCCCGGAGGCGGCTGGTACACCGAAATACTCGCGCCGCTGCTTCGTGATCACGGCAAGCTGTACCTCGCGCAGCTCGATCCGACCGCCAGCGAATACGCGAGAAGCACGGTTGATGCGTTCGCGGTGAAGCTCGCAACGCGACCTGATCTGTATGACAAGGTCACGATGACGACATTGGCAGCCCCGCCGCTGAATGAGCTTGCGCCCCCGCAATCCGCTGATGCGGTCTTAACTTTCCGCAACCTGCACAACTGGATGATGTTCGGCTGGGAGGTCGCGGCCCTCAAAGCCATGCACGCGGCCTTGAAGCCGGGAGGAATCCTGTGCGTGGTGGAACATCGCGGAGATCCGACGGTCCCGCAAGATCCCAAGGCGGCGTCCGGCTACGTGAATGAGCAATATGCGATCGAGCTCATCGAAAGCGTCGGATTTCGACTCGTGGGGCGCTCCGAGGTGAACGCAAATCCGCGGGATATGAAGGATTATGAAAAGGGCGTCTGGACGCTTCCACCAACGTTCGCAGCGGGCGATCGAGACCGTCAGCGTTATGAACAGATCGGCGAAAGCGACCGGTTCACGCTCAAGTTCCAGAAAGTGACGCCATGACGTGCGCAGACGAACTACGCGGTCCGCTGCGCGGCGTCCGAGCGCTCGTTTTGGCTGCCGCGTTCACGTTGTGCTGCGCCATCGCACGCGCAGATGCGCCGAACGAAGCCGCTGAGGCGACATCACTGAAGCCAAAGGGCCGGCTGCGGCTGCTTGGCGCCGAGGTTCCTGCCGGCGCCCACAAGCGGTTGATCTGGACCAGCGGCGCGGCGATGGAAGGCTTCGTTTCGCCGGCCCCCGTGATGGTGGTGAACGGCAAGGGGCCGGGACCGGTCCTGTGTCTCACTGCGGCTGTGCATGGCGATGAACTGAACGGCATCGAGGTCATCCGCCGCGTGCTCGACGATGTGGATCTGGAGGAGCTGAACGGCGCCGTCATCGGCGTGCCCATCGTCAACATTCAGGGGTTCTACCGAGGAACGCGCTACCTGCCGGACCGTCGCGACCTCAACCGCTACTTTCCCGGAAACGCGCGCGGCAGCGCCGCGACGCGTATGGCGCATTCGTTCTTCACCGAAGTGGTCAGGCACTGCTCGGCTCTGATCGACCTGCACACGGGCTCGCTGAACCGCACGAATCTGCCGCAGGTGCGCGCCGATTTGCGCGAATCGCAGGTCGCGCGCCTGACGCGCGCGTTCGGCGCCACGGTGGTTCTTCACAGCGTCGGCGATCGCGGGTCGTTGCGGCGCGCGGCGAGCGAAGTCGGGATTCCCGCCGTGACGTTCGAAATGGGCGAGCCCATGCGCGTGCAGCCCGAACAGGTCGAGCATGGCGCAAAGGCGATCGAAACGCTGATGTACTCGCTCGGCATGACGCGCCAGCGCCGCTATTGGGGCGACCCGGAACCGGTGTATTACGCCTCCAAGTGGGTGCGCGTCGACCACGGGGGCATTCTTTTCTCCGACGTCGCGCTAGGAGAACGCGTCAGCGAAGGCGAACTGCTCGGGGTGGTGACGGACCCGATTTCGAACCAGCAGCATCGTGTGTATGCGCCGATCGCAGGCCGCATACTCGGCATGGCGCTCAATCAGGTCGTGCTGCCCGGCTTTGCGGCGTATCGCATCGGGACGGCGACGTCGAAGTCCGAGGCGGCGATGCCGCAATCTGCAGAGGCGATGGACGATGATGAGGAGGACGCAAGCGCTGACGCGGACGGCTCGCCGCGAGGTTAGACAGCGTCAACGTTTGCGAGCGCAGCGCGATGGGCATGTTGCGTTGCGGCCCGATCACCATCCTTAGCCCAGCCTGGAAAGCGCGTCATGACCATCGAATCCTTGCAGAAGATCTACGCGGGCCGCGTCATTCAGCTGAACATCGAGCGCGTCCGTTTACCGAACGGCGCCGTAGCCGATCTCGAAATCGTTCATCACCCAGGCGGCGCTGCGGTCGTGGCGCTCGACGCGGAACGACGCGTATGCCTTTTGCGCCAGTACCGCCACGCCGCTGGCGGCTGGCTATGGGAGTTGCCGGCGGGAAAGATCGAGCATGGCGAACCGCCTCTCACGACGGCTCAACGCGAGCTGCAAGAGGAGGCCGGCGTGAGCGCAACGCAGTGGCGTAGTCTCGGCGATTACTACAGTTCACCGGGCGTGTTGACCGAAGTCGTACGCCTTTTCCTGGCCTTCGAACTCTCAGCCCTGCCCGTCCGACCGGAGGCTCACGAAGTCTTTGAGGTGCATTGGCTGCCGTTCGACGCCGCCTATGAAATGGCCGGCAAGGGCGAACTGTGCGACGGCAAATCAGTCGTCGGCGTTTTTCGGGCGGCCGCCCTGCTGCGGGCCGCAGCGCCCCAGGGCTGAGCTCTTTTCACCACCCGCTTGCACATTGCGTCCTGGCCGCAAACAACGCGCGTGAATGAGATTACGCAGGCGCAGGGCTCGAAGCTTGGCCTCACACAGCTAGCTGCCGGATCTTCTCTTGATGTCCGCAGCGAAAGAAACGTCGCAGCTCCGCGATCCACGCTTCGGGCCTGGAGCGACGACCCTTCAGGTATTTCTCGTCCAGTGCGCGACAGTAGCGCGCGGCGTGCCGATTCGCTTCCTCGTAACGTCGCCGGACGGCGGCATCGCTCTGAGGCAGGAAACGGACCGCATCGAACAGGCGCGCATGCAGCGCAGTCGGAAAACACCCGCCGCGTTGTTGCAGCAGGAGGGCGAGCGCACAGGCGTACTTGTCGACCTCGGCCTGCAACTCCAGTTCTAGCAATGAAACCCTGCGGCTGTGAGCGAGGCTCCATGTCAGATAATGAAAGTGACTGACGCCTTCGAGGGCGGTGCAGTAGTCGGGGAGGTTGTCGTCCGTCAAGGCGCGCAGCGGATCGCGCGCAGCGAGGCGATCCAGTACGGGTTGGTCGATGAACACGCCCACGCACACGCTCTCCTCATCCTGCATCATGAGCACCTGCTCATCGCTTATGCATCCCACCTCCTCGCCCACGACAGCTTGGAGTCCGCGTCTGTCGCAGAACAGGAAATTCTGGATGTCCTGCTCCACCGGAGCGTCGTACAGGCTCGAAAGCAACGTTTGCATCCGCCGCAGAAGCATGTGCATCAGTGCTCGGCGCGCGCGTCCGTTCTCATCGGCGCCACCCCAAGACGCCGCAGAATGCCGTATGCGCGAGGACTGCCCGTCTTCAACCAGATTTCATACAGACGCAGAATGTCCTTGGGGCTGTGCGTGTACGCCATATCGGCGACGTCGTTGAGCACGTCAACGAGCCGCTGGAATTTTTCCGCAAGCTCCAGAAAGACGGCGGCGATCGCCTGCCCGCGAAGCGTACCGCGCATGTTCTCAGCCAAGGCGCCGTAGGCTCGCCCCCCCATCGCGATGTGGTAATCGATGTCGACGAGCCTGCAGGCAAAGCTTTGCGCGAAAAAGCCGGCTATGAACAACGATACGTCTCCCAGCCGACGCAGCGCCGCATCCCGCTGTTGAGGCGTCGTCGCTTCCGAGGCTTCCGCCAGCATGTGGGCGAGCGGGCGCAGACGCACCCCTTCGGGCCTCTGCTCGTAGAGTTCCTCGGAACGGGCGAACGTGGTGAGCACGTTCACCACGTAGTGCTCGGTGTGGTCGTCGACCGCGACGCGCTGCTTGCGCAATGCGGTCTGCATCGATTCGTGGAAGAACTCGCGAAGATTCGCAACTGCGACCAGGGACTGACTCGCCGACGCATCCTCCATAGATGATGCCTCCGCTCTTCACTCGCCACGAATTAAACCACGCTCGTTGCTGAGGGTTCCCCGCGTGTGCATTCTACAAATCGCGTGAATCACTGCGAGCGTCTGTGACGCGGCTTCGCGAGCCTTAGCAGCCGCTCACGAGGAGTGCTAGCGCCTATTCTTTT
>DATAFY010000480.1:0-13900 GCA_036257205.1 Steroidobacter sp.
AAGGCAACCCCATAATTCCCGAGTAGCTCCCCGCGATGCGTTGGATGAAAACCGCCGCAAGCCCCTGAACTGCATAACCGCCGGCCTTGTCAGCCGGCTCGCCCGATCGCCAGTACGTGCGACATTCCTTCTCGGTTAAGGCGCGAAGACTGACCTCGCTGACGCTGAGTCGCCGCTCGCAGCCCCGAGCGTGTCGCAGCGCCACGGCCGTGCAGACCTGATGCGTCCTTCCTGACAACAGGCCCAGCATCCTGACCGCGTCCTCCTCGTCCGCCGGTTTCGCGAGGATACGGTCATCGATCGTCACCGTCGTATCAGCGCCGAGCACGGGCCGGCGCTCGCCTTCGTAGAGCCGCCCCCACAGTGTCTCGGCTTTCAGCGCAGCCAGACGCTCGACGTACTGAACCGGGGTCTCTCCGGGCTCCAGCGTCTCATCGACGTCCACCGGCCGAACGCGATGGGCAACGCCGACCTGGGTCAGGAGGGCGCTGCGCCTTGGGGACGCCGAGGCCAAATAGATCAAGAAGTTGGCGGAGTTTTGCATTCGCGCAAGGATACAAGAAGAGAGAAGCCGATACCGATCGCAGATGGCCGATCTCAGTTCGGGGGTTGATCCGCTGGCCCTAAGCGCGCCTACGCATCGGGGCGCGTCGGCAGTCTATCGCCCGCAAGCAACGTAGCGCCCGACCGGGCGTGAGAAGAGGCATCTTGTGATACAGACGTTGACGGCCTCGCTGATAAAAATTCGGTACGCGGGCCGATCGCCACTGGGCGCCAGGGCCGCCATCGACCGTACGCAAAGTGCGCTATAGACCGATTCGTGACGCAGTGCGCGGCGGCTGTTCAGGAGCCCGTCTACCGTCTCGCGCGCCGACCGCCGCACGATGACGAGAACAACCAGAACGATGCCTCCGGCTGAAGATACAAAGGCCACGACCGACCGCCGTCTGCATCCCGTCAACTTTCCGACCATCGAGGGATACCGATTCCTGCAAACGATCGCGCGTTCGCCCAATTCCGAAATCCACGTCGCCTATTCGGTGGAGTTGGGCCACAACGTGGCGGTCAAGGTGCTGCGCACGGGCCTGCTGTCCGGCGTTGGCGACGAGGAGCGGTTCGAGCGCGAGCGCGAACTCCTCATGCGCATCAAGCATCCCGCCATCGTGGATGTATACGACTGGGGACGCGGGGAAGATTTCCGCTACATCGTGACCGAGTACTTTCCCAGCGGCAGTCTGGAGTTGCGCATCCGCAATCTCATAACTGCGAATGACTGCGTGGACATCTTCGTTCAGATCGCCGGTGCGCTGACGGCGCTTCACAGCGCAGGGCTGTGTCATCGGGATCTGAAGCCGGCGAACGTCATGATGCGGCAGAATGGACGCATCGTGCTGATCGATTTCGGGCTGGCGAAAGGCATCGAAAACTCGGCGCCGCTGACGAACGCAGGAGAAGTCAGGGGCTCGCCCTACTACATCAGCCCCGAGCAGGCCGATGGCGCCGCGGTCGATCAGCGCAGCGATCTGTATAGCCTTGGAGTGATGTTCTACGAGATGCTGACGGGCCAGCGTCCTTTTCGAGGCGCCTCGATCATTGCGATCCTCCATTCTCATCGCAACGACCCCATCCCCGCGCTGCCGCCGGAACACAGCCGTTTGCAGCCGCTGGTCGAACGCTTACTCGCAAAAAACCCGCGGGACAGATTCCAGAGCGCTGCATCGGCCCTGGCGGAATTGGCGAAGCTGAAAGTGTGAGCGCCGCACGCTGGGCGGGTGCCTGCGAGAAAGCTGCCGAACTAGCCGGCCTCCAGCGCCGATGAGCCAAGCCGACGCTATGATCGCTCTGGCCGGCCTCCGGCGCAGCAGCAAGCGGCGCGCCGTCAGGCGCGATGATAAGGATGCCCTTTGATGATGCTGACCGCGCGATAGAGCGCTTCGGCGACGATGACGCGTGCGAGCGCGTGCGGCAGCGTCAACTGAGACAACGACCAGCGCAACTCCGCACGTGAATCGAGTTGCGGGGCGAGTCCGTCGGGTCCGCCGATGCAGAACGCGACGTTGCGGCCGTCGCGCGCCCGTTGCTCGAGAAATCTCGCGAGTTGCTCGCTCGTCATAGCGCGGCCATGCACCTGCAGCGCCACGACGTATGAACTCGGCGGAAGCGCCGCGAGCATCCGCTCGCCTTCTTTCGCCACGGCCTGCTTCACGTCCCCGCCGCTGCGTTGAACAAGCGGAATTTCCTTCAACTCGATCCGATAGTCCTGCGTGAGTCGGCCGGCAAACTCCTCATACGCCTCGTTCGCCCAGCGCGGGAGACGGGTTCCTGCCGCGAGAAGAATCAGACGCATCGTCTCAGCATCGCCGGCGACGACGGCGCATGCGCCGCAAGGCCGGCGTCAGCCGCACGCGTGGGCTGAAAAGGGCCATGGCGAAGGCGGAGTCTTACGCTGCTCCGGCAGCCGCTTCCCGACGTGCGGCGCTCACATCCCAGAGACTCTCAAGGCGATAAAACTCGCGAACGCGCGCCAGCATGACGTGCACGATCACATCCTGCAGGTCGACGAGCACCCATTCCCCGTCGCGTTCGCCCTCCACGCCCATCGGCCGGAACCCTGCGTTCTTAGCCCGCTCGATGACGCGGTCTGCAATCGAGCGGACGTGCCGATCCGAATTTCCGCTGGCGATGATCATGGTATCCGTGATGTCGGTGAGCTTTTCGACATCGAGCACCTTGACGTCGACCGCCTTCATTTCATCGAGAGCGCCTTCCACAACCTTCACTACGCCGCCGCGCGCGGCCTTCGGCCTGGCGCGTAGAGGCGCGCTGTTCGAGCGCGTCTTCGCCGCAGGCTTCTTCGCCGCAGGCTTCTTCACCCCGGCCTTCTTTGCCGCGGCCTTGGCCGTGGGTCGTTTTGCGGCTCTGGTCTTCGCCGCACTGGAGTTTGAACGTCGTGACGTCTTGGCTTTGCCGACCATGCTCACCTCAAGAGATTTTGGCTGCGTGCTGGGGGCTCGAGGACGCAAGAACCGTGGCGATCTGGTTCCAGTCTCCAGTCTCCAGTCTCGCCGCCCCAAGCGTTGTCATTGCTTGCGATAGCATCCCGTGTCCTCGATGATCTTGCGCACCGGGTCAGGCATGAGGTACCGCGGATCGCGCCCGGCGGCGATCAGCTTGCGAACTTCCGTCGACGAGATCTCGAGCTGCGTCACCGCGTGAATGTAAATGCAGCCCGCGCGCGTTTCATGCAGGTCGCCGATGCGACCAGTGCCTCGATCGACCAGAAGCTCCCCGAGCGGCCCCATGCTCGGCGCGCGCCACCCGGGGCGATGCGCGACCACGAGGTGCGCCAACTCCAGCAATTCGCGCCACTGACGCCATTTCGGCAGCCCGAGGAACGCATCCATGCCGACAATGAGGCACAACGAGCTCTGAGGGAAATCCGCACGCAGCGTCCTCATCGTGTCTACCGAGTAGGACAGTCCGGCCCGGCGTATCTCGCGATCATCGACGGTGAACCCGGGTTGACCCTCCGTCGCCGCCCGCGCCATGGCAAGTCGCTGTTCCGCGCTCGCTACGGTGGCCTCGCGATGCGGCGGATTGCCCGCCGGCATGAATCGCATCTCATTCAGGCGCAGGGCCTGCAGCAACTCGAACGCGGTGCGTAGATGTCCGAAGTGAATCGGATCGAACGTGCCGCCAAAAATTCCGATAGTGGTCATTGGAAAAGCGACTAGCGGATGGCGGACGCCGCAGAGAACGCCTTCCAGCTGTTGCGGCGCTCAAACCTTAAACGGAAACAGAACCGAGGCGCGGCGGCGCACCCACGACCATCCGCGACCCGCCGTCCGCCGTCCATTTCCCCCTTCATGCAGCGTTCGCCAGCTTCACGCCCGCAAGTCTTGCGACCAGGCGCTCGAACTCGATCCACGGACTCGTGCGCAGCACGCCCTTAATGGCGCGATCCGCGCGTTCAGCATCCAGCAACAACGCTCGGACCTGCGCGCCCTTCAGGCGTCCGAGGGCAAGTTTCATGGCGGGTTGACGTGCACGCCAAACGTATAGTGCATTCATCGCGGCGTCGGCGCTTTGGCCGTTGCGCATCAAATGCTGCGCACGTGCGATCCATTGCAGATCCTTGTTGAGCGCCCACAAAACGATCGGGGGCTCGACATCCTCGCCATGCAGGCCCTCGAGGATGCGAATGGCGCGTGCAGCCTGACCGCGCATCGCCGCTTCCCCGAGCTGGAGCACGTCGAATCGCGCACTATCCGCGACTGCATCCAGCACCGTTTCGGCCGTGAGTGGACCGGGCGGCAACAGCAGCGCGAGTTTTTCGATTTCCTGATGCGCTGCGAGCAGGTTGCCTTCCACGCGCTCGGCCAACAGCGTCGCCGCGGCCTGATCGGCGTGCAGTTTGTGACGGCTCAGTCGTTCCCGAATCCAGGCCGGCAGGCGCGCCAATTCCAGGGGCCACACCTGCACGAGGACGCCGGACTTGTCGATCGCACTCACCCAACGCGAGTTTTGCGTCCGTGCATCCATCTTCCCGGTGATCAACAACACGAGCGTGTCGGGCGCTCCTTCGCTGGCGAGCCTCGCAATTGCGTCCGCGCCTTGTTCTCCGGGCGCCGGATTCGCCATTCGAATTTCGACGATCTTGCGCTCCGCGAACAACGATATCGCCCGGCTGCTTGCGAGCAGTCCTTGCCAGTCGAAACCTCGTTCCACGACGTTTAGCTCGCGTTCGGTGTAGCCCTCTCCCCGCGCCTTACGGCGAATGGCGTCCGCAGCCTCGTTCACGAGCAACGGCTCATCGCCGGAAACGAGGTAGATGCGAGAGAGTTGCCGGGCCAGAGCGCCCGCCAGGTTGTCGCCGGAGAGTTTCACTTATTTACGCGAGTCGACGTCGCGGGAGACGGCTCGAAGGCGGCGGGAATGGCGGTCAGAGACACTCGCGTTGCAGGTCGGTGCAGGGCAGATGCGGCTGATTATGGCTCAGCCGGCCGGTGGAGAGAAGCGCCGGACTGCAGCGCGCTGCAACGCGCCCGCCCTCCGGCGCGGCGGCTCGCGGTTACAAAGCGAGTTCGCGTCTCGGCGGCCGTCCGGCGGGCGGCGGACATCCACGTCTTCGCACAAGGCGTGCCATACCATAGATGCCGTTCCCACGTTGTATTCATCAGCCGCCGCTCACACGCTGCTATTCCTCACAATTCGCAATTTCCGCGGAGCTTCTCATGCGCAGAGCAATCGCAGTCACGCTGATTGTCTACTTCGTGATCCGCCTGCCGATTTTCGCCGCGGACGAATTCGCCTCCGCACGCGAAGCGATGGTCAGGGAGCAAATCGTGGCACGCGGGGTGAGCGACCCGCGCGTGCTCGCCGCGCTGCGCGCTACGCCGCGCGAGCGCTTCGTCCCGGAAGAGGTGAAAACCTTCGCGTACGGCGATTACCCGCTGCCAATCGGCGAAGGCCAGACGATCTCGCAGCCCTACATTGCCGCGTTGATGACTGAGTTGGCGCAGCCGCGCGCGACAGACCGCGTACTGGAAGTGGGGACGGGATCGGGGTATCAGGCGGCCGTGCTCGCGGCCCTCGCGGCCCACGTCTACACCATCGAGCTGGAGCCCTCACTGGCGCGAAGGGCCGAGAAGATCCTGCGCGAGCTTAACTACCGGAACATAACGACGCGAACCGGCGATGGATATCAGGGATGGCCTGCGGAAGCGCCGTTTGACGTGATTGTCGTCACTGCCGCCCCTGACCACGTTCCTGAACCGCTGCTCAAGCAGCTCAAACCCGGCGGACGCATGGTGATCCCCGTAGGCGAGCGCAATGCAACGCAGCAGCTGCAGTTGATCGAAAAAGGCAGCAACGGGAAGCTTGTCGCGCGAACGGTCTCTGCGGTCCAATTCGTTCCCTTGAGACGGCCCGACGCCAGTGATGAGCGCCGCTGAGTAGTGACTAGCGAGGAGTGATTGGTCAGACTCAGCCGGCGGCGCGGCCTCTAGTCACCAGTTGCTCAAACACAATGCGGTTCGACCTCATCGACCTGAAACTTTTCGTGCACGTGGTGGAAGCCGGCAGCATCACCGCGGGCGCGGACCGGATGCATCTGGCTGTGGCGGCGGCAAGCACGCGGATCCGCAATATGGAGCTCGAGCTCGGCGCGCCGCTGCTCAACCGCGATCGTCAGGGGGTGCAGCCGACGCCCGCCGGTCGAACGCTGTTGCACCACGCGCGCCTGCTGCTGCAACAAGCGGAGCGGATGCGCGGGGAATTGGCGGAGTACGCCGATGGACTGAAAGGTCATGTGCACTTGTTGTCGAACACGAATGCAATGACGGAGTTCCTGCCCGAACCGTTGAGCAATTTTCTAACCTCGCATCCGCAGGTGAACATCGATCTCGAGGAGCGACTGAGCGACGAGATCGTCGCAGCCATCGCAGACGGAAAGGCCGACATCGGCATTGTCGCGGGCACCGAGGATCTCACGGGGCTTGAGGCGTTTCCTTTTCGCGTAGACCGCTTCGTGCTCGTGACGGCGCCTTCGCACGCGTTTGCTTCCACCAAGGCGATGGCGTTCGCTGATGCGCTCGACTCCGACTTCGTCGGCCTGGATCGCATGAGCTCGCTGCAGCGTTTTCTCTCGGACAAAGCCGAGCGTATGGGCCGACGACTGAAGCTGCGCGTACAGCTGCGATCCTTCGATGCTGTGTGCCGTCTCGTCGAATGCAACGTGGGCATCGGCGTCGTGCCGGAAACGACCGCGGCGCGCAACATGAAATCTATGAGACTGCACCGTATTGCGCTGACCGACGACTGGGCGCTGCGCAAGTTGACCATCTGCGTGCGCAAGCTCGCCGATTTGCCGCTTTATGCGCAAGATCTTGTGAAGGCGCTCGCCGGATGAGCGCTGCTTTTTTTCGCAGACATATAGGCCCCCTAAGCCCCGTAGACCGATCGTGAAACCGCCTCCGGAGCGGATCACTGGAAGTGAGGAGCGTCCTTCAGACGCTCACGCCTGAACGCCGCAAAGGAGACTTTCGAGATGCGATCGAAGCTTCGTCTTGGCACATTTGCCCTGTTGGCGCTTTCAACCATGTCCGCCCGCGCCGAGACGATCGTCGTGAAGAACGTCTCGGGAAGCACGCCGAGCCCACAGGGAATACAAACGTTTTCCGGTCTGGTCGTTGTCGACGGCAAAGTTGACCGTCTGCTCGCCTCTTCCGCCGCGCCGCCCAGCATTCCGCACGCGAAAATCCTCGACGGCGGCGGCAGAACGCTGCTTCCGGGTCTAATCGATGCGCACGGGCACATCCTCGAGCTCGGCCGGCAGCGCACGCAGGCGGACCTACGCGGCGCGACCTCGCTTGCAGCCGCGCTGGAACGCGTGCGCACCTTCGCTGCGTCGAACTCAGATCAGCCCTGGATTCTCGGGCGCGGCTGGAACCAGGCGTTGTGGCCGGAAAAGCGCTTTCCCACCGCGCGCGACCTTGACGCCGTCGTCCGGGATCGTCCTGTCGTCCTGACGCGCATCGACGGCCACGCAATCTGGGCCAACAGCGCAGCGATGAAAGCAGCTGGGATCTCCGCGCTCGCGAAGGGCCCGGAAGGTGGACAGATCGTGCGCGACGGCGCCGGCGAGCCTACGGGCGTCTTCGTCGATGCGGCAATGCCGCTCATCGAGCGCCACGCGCCGGCGCCCACCGACGAGCAGGTAAGACGCGCGTTGCGCGCCGCAATGCGCGAGCTTGCATCCCTGGGCGTTACGAGCGTCCACGATGCAGGCGTGGATGAGCAACAGTACCGCGCGTATCAGCAGCTCGGTGCGGCCGGAGAATTGCCGATCCGCATCTACGCCATGCTCCAGGACAGCGAGGCGGCCCGGCCCGTCATCGCGACGGGGCCAAAACCCTCTCAATTCGACGATCGCCTGCAGTTGCGCGCCGTCAAAGCGTGGGTGGACGGCGCACTCGGCAGTCGCGGTGCGGCGCTGCTCAAGGATTATGGCGACCAGCCGCATCATCGCGGGTTCATGCTCTATTCATCGGCGCAGCTTGGCGAGCTGGCGGCGTTCACCGCCTCAAAGGGATGGCAACTCAACCTGCACGCGATCGGCGATGCGGGCAACCGCGCTGCGCTGGACGCCTTCGCTACGCACATGACGCAGCAACAACGCTCCGCGCTGCGACCGCGCATCGAACATGCTCAGGTGATTGCGCCGGAGGACGCGCCGCGATTCGCCGAACTCGGCGTGATCGCGTCCATCCAGCCCACGCACGCGACATCGGACATGAATATGGCCGAAGACCGCCTCGGACGCGAACGCCTTCGCGGCGCGTACGCCTGGCGAACGCTCCTGGATTCCGGCGCACGCCTTGCGGGCGGAAGCGACTTTCCGGTCGAACTGCCGAATCCGTTTTACGGCCTGTACGCAGCCGTCACGCGCCAGGACCGCGAGGGTCGTCCGCCGGGCGGCTGGCATGCAAGCGAAAAGCTCTCGCGCGAGGAGGCGTTGCGTCTGTTCACGCTTGATGCGGCGTATGCGGCGCACATGGAGGGCGCGGTGGGGTCGCTGGAGCCAGGCAAATGGGCCGACTTCATCCTCGTCGACCGCGATTACTTCAAGATCCCCGAGAGCGAAATCGACGACGTCAGGGTGATCGCTGCGTACGTCGCGGGAGCGCCGGTTTTCAGACAGTGAGCGACGGTCCGCCGACTCGCGCCTTCGCTGACCCGAGCTCGAGCTCTATGCTCACGCGGCGTCTGCGACCGCAGCGTCCGAAGCGGGTTTCTCGGAGCGACTCGCGACCCAAACCCCCGCCATCACCACGAGGCCGCCGATGATCGCGCGCGCGCTCAAGGGCTCCTCAAGCAGGATGACGCCGGCAAGCACGCCGACGACCGGTATCAGATTCGTATATGCGCCCGCCTGACTGGCGTCCATATGCTTCAGCGCGCCGTTGTACAGAACGTAGGCCGCTCCCGAGGCCATCGCGCCGAGGTAAACCAGCCCCGCCCAGCTCTTGGCGCTGAGCGTCGGCCATCCATAGCCTATGAGTTCGTATGCGGCGATCGGAGCCAGCATCGCGCCTCCGAGCGCCATGATGCAGGCCGTGGTCACGATCGCATCGATCGCGGCGACACGCTTCGCAAGCGAAGTGTAAAAACCCCACGCCAGCACCGACGCAAACATGAGCGCATTCCCGAGCAACGGGCGCTCCGCGCCCACCGAGCCGCCGCCAGAGAATATGATCAACACGCCCAGCATCGACAGGCCGATCCCCAACCAGCGAACCGCCGTCGCGCGTTCGCGCAGCCAGAAAACCGCTGCGAGCGCGGTCGCGGCCGGTATCGAGCTCTGCACGAGCGCGCCCTGCACGGCCGATGTGTACTTCAGCGCCAGGTTGAACATGAGGTAGTAGAACGTCACACCGAAGAAGCTCATTACGACCAAAGCTCGCCACGGCAGGCGCGGGCCGCCTCGATGCCGCGTGATCGCAAGAGGCGCTAGAACAAGCGCGCCGATCGCAACCCGTGCGAACGCCGCCGTGAACGGAGGCAGATCCACGATAAGGTCCTTGGTGACGACAAACGTGCTGCCCCAGATCGTCATCGTCGCGAGCAGCAACAGAATTGAGCGGTAAGAAGAGGACACAAGTGCGTTCTTTCAGATCGGAAGGGTCGATTTTGCGCTCGCCATGCTCCACAACCAGCGGCCCATGTGCAAGCACTGCCGTGAAACGCGCTTGCATACAATTCGTCGTTCTGCGCCGGCGCCGGCATCTCGCATCCGCCTCTCACCGCGCTGCGTACGCAGGCGAGCAGTGCTTTCCCATACAAACTGCGAAGTTATTTCATCTTCTTCCTTCCCCCGGTTCCCGGTTCGACGCGCAGCAACTTCCGTGATCTAGCGCGGCGCGCTCGTTCGCAAACGCAGCGCGTTGGTGATCACGGATACGGACGAAAAACTCATCGCGAGCGCTGCGATCATCGGCGACAGGACAAGGCCAGTCAGCGGATAGAGCACACCGGCTGCGATCGGCACGCCCAGCGCGTTGTACACGAATGCGAAGGCCAGGTTCTGGCGCATGTTCTTCACTGCGGCGAGCGAAATCGCGCGCGCGCGCGCGATGCCGCGCAAATCGCCCTTCACGAGCGTCACCTGAGCGCTGCTCATCGCGACGTCCGTTCCCGTGCCCATCGCGACGCCGACGTCCGCCCTCGCGAGCGCCGGCGCGTCGTTGATGCCGTCGCCCGCCATGCCGACCACGCGCCCCTCTTTCTGCAGCTTCTCGACCAGCACGAGCTTGTCGGCGGGCTTCACCTCGCCGTGCACTTCGTCGATATTCAGCCGGGCGGCCACCGAACGGGCGGTCGTGAGGCCGTCTCCCGTAGCCATGACCACACGCATGCCGGCGGCGTGCAGGGCTGCAAGCGCCTCAACACTGCTGGGCTTGATGGGGTCGGAGACCGCCAACAACCCGAGCAGCCGACCATCACTCGCCAGATACATGACGCTCGCGCCTTGCCGACGCTCGAGTTCCGCCGCAGCAGCGAGCGAGACCACGTCTACGCCCTCCTGCTTCATCAGCGTTGTATTTCCGAGCGCGAGCCGGCGCTTTTCAACGACGCCGCGCACGCCGAGACCTGAAATCGTCTCGAACGCATCGACTTTGGCCAGGGGCATGCCTCGCTTGCGTGCAGCCTCCACGATCGCCGCAGCAAGCGGGTGTTCGCTGCCCTGATCGAGGCTCGCCGCCAGAAACAGAAGTTCCGTTTCGGTGAGGTCGCCTGCCGGGATCGCCTTTTCGAACGCCGGCTTGCCTTCCGTCAGCGTACCGGTCTTGTCTACGATGATCGTGTCCAGGCGGCGGAAGTTCTCGATGGCCGACGCATCGCGAAACAGCACACCCTGCTGGGCCGCCCTACCGGTCGCCACCATGATCGACATCGGCGTCGCAAGCCCGAGCGCACAGGGACAAGCGATGATCAGCACGGATACGGCGTTGATCAGACCGAACTGCCAACCCTGCCCGCCCCCGAACAGTCCCCACGCGAAGAAGGATGCCAGCGCAACCAGCACGACCGTCGTAACGAAATACCCTGCAACACGATCGGCCATGCGCTGCATCGGCGCCTTCGAGCGCTGCGCCTGTGCAACCATCTGAACGATCTGCGACAGGATGGTCTGCGCACCGACGCGCTCTGAGCGCATCGTGAGACTACCAGTCGAATTAAGCGTCGCCCCGATGAGCTTGTCCCCTGGGCGCTTGGCGACAGGCACAGGTTCACCCGTGAGCATCGATTCATCAACCGCGCTGGAGCCCTCAACAACAACACCGTCGACGGGCACCTTCTCGCCCGGACGCACGCGCAGCAAATCGCCCACGTGCACGTGCGTTAGCTGCACATCTTCTTCACTACCGTCCGGCGCGATGCGCCGCGCCGTCTTGGGCGTGAGCCCGAGGAGCGACTTGATGGCCGCCGATGTCTGGGAGCGCGCTCTCAGCTCCAAAATCTGGCCGAGCAAAGTGAGAGAAATGATGACCGCGGCCGCCTCGTAGTAGACGCCGATGCGCCCGTGAGCCATGAAGCTTTCGGGGAAGAATCCCGGCGCGACCGTGGCCGCGACGCTGTAGACGAACGCCGCAGACGTGCCGAGCCCGATGAGCGTCCACATATTCGGGCTGCGCCGCAGAATCGACTGCAGGCCGCGTTCGAAAAACGGCCGGCCTGCCCACAGAACGATCGGCGCAGACAGCGCCAGTTCGAGCCATGTCTGCGTACGGATGTCCACCCAGCCGAGCCGATGTCCGAACATCGCCAACATTGCAACGGCTGCGGTCAGCGGCAAGGTCCCCCAGAAACGACGAAGGAAATCCCGCAGTTCTGGATTCTCATCTTCCTCGAGCTCAGGCAGCAGCGGCTCGAGAGCCATGCCGCAGATCGGGCAGTTCCCCGGATGATCTTGCCGGATCTCCGGATGCATGGGGCAGGTGTAGACGGCGCCGGCTGTCGGCGGCGGTTCACGCCTGGTCGAGGACCAATCGAACGGCTGAACTCCAGTGGGCTGATGCGCCTTCAGGTGCTTGTCGGGATCAGCAATAAATTTGGCGCGGCAGCCGGCGCAACAAAAGTAATACCGCTCCCCCTCGTGCGCCGCCGAGTGCGGCGAATCAAGTGCAACGCTCATGCCGCATACCGGATCTCGCAGCTGTCGCCCTTCGCCTTCGTGCGCCGCGCTGTGATTCGGATGCGCTTTGTCCTGCGACTGACCGCAGCTGCCGGAGGGCGCGGGCGCCTTTCCAGCCGCTGCCGCTTCACGCGAATCGCAGCAACTGCCCGCCTGCCGCTGCGCATGGTGAACTCCATGCCGATGATCGCCGCCGTGATCGCGTGTGTGACTCGCATCATGCTTCGTGTGATCGTGCTTCATGAGGTCGCTTTCCGGTTTCATGCAATCCGCTATACACCATCCGCACTGCGCTGTCCGCTATGCGCTTGTTCAGCAGACGCCCCTTGCAAATCATCAAGAATGGGACAAGCGGGGCGCGCATCCCCATGACAGCGCTTTGCAAGATCTTTGAGAGCGGCGCGCATTGAACGAAGCTCATCGATCTTGCGGTCGAGCTCCGCGATATGACTGAGCGCGAGTCGTTTGACCTCGGAGCTTGCACGCCGCTGGTTGCGCCACAGGCCCAGCAATATCGCGATCTCTTTCGTCGAAAATCCAAGCCCGCGCGCGCGACGAATGAAGCGCAATGCATGCAGGTCAGACCTCGAGTACACGCGGTAGTCTCCGCTCGTCCGGCGCGCGCGCGGAATGAGTCCGAGAGACTCGTAGTGCCGGATCATCTTGGCGCTGACGGCCGTGAACTCGGCGGCGCGGCCGATGGTGTAGCAACCCTGCGCTTTGGCGGCGGGCAATTCTGTGGGAGCTTTCATGGGCGCATCATGAACCTTGCTACTGTGGCAAGGTCAAGCCGCAGGGCTGCAGCTCAGGGTGAGAAGAAGGTAGTCATCACGGCTGTCACGGCAAGAACGGCGCATATCAGTGCACACTCGATCACGATCGTTCGGCGAAATGCCGCCGGCCGGGGCGCCGAGCTCGCGAGGGCCGGGCCGTACACCCATTTGTTCAGGGCGGCGAACGGCATCAGTGCGGCGAACCCGGCGATTTTGGCGAGCAGCAACAGGCCATAACCTTCGCGGAAGGCAGACCACGCATCCACCAGGACAAGGGTCATCAGCACGCCCACCGCGAACAATCCAGGGACAACGATCGTTGCAATGCGCGTAAAGGCCGCGATGACTTCGGCGGCGCGCCGCGCGGGCTCCTCGCGCGTCGCAATGTAGAGCGGTCCCAGACCGCCGAACCAGAACGCCGCCGCGAGCAAGTGGACCGCAAGGAGCGGCTTCAGCCAGGTAGTCCTCGACGCCTCCGCTGTGTGGCCGACGAGCGTGAAAGAGACGATTACACCCAACCCGCCGATCACGGCGGCAGAGAGTGCGATCCGCTTTTCGCGCCGAACGCCAGCCGCGACCAGCGCAAGCCCCACGACCCGCAGTCCGGCAGCGATGCTCAAGGGCGATTCGAGGGCGAGCCGCTGGAGCGTCACATCGAGCACGCCGGAAAAATCTCCCGCCATGCGCGCCGGTTCCAGGGCATAGTGAGCGAATACGAGCGACAGTCCCGCTATTGCAGCAAGAAAACCGAGCTTGCGAATGCTCGGCAGTGCGCGTTCTAGACGGCGACCCAAGAATGTAAGCGCGATGGCGACGCCCACCGCCTGGAACATGGCCACGAAACTCAGCGCTCGCAGGAGCGTCGAGAGGACATCAACGCTCATATGTGAACATCGAGCGAGCTAGGTGCTCCGAATGGCGAAGTGCAGCG
>DATAFY010000553.1:0-4432 GCA_036257205.1 Steroidobacter sp.
CGAACGTCTGCAGGCGTTGTTGTCGCGACCCGGCCGCACGCTCGAAGACAACCCCGCCGTCGACGCTCACGGTTGGGGCTGAACGCGGCGGTGGGTCCCCTGGGGAAGCGGAGTCCTGATCTAGACGATAGCTGGTGTAGCGCCAGCGTGCGGCGGGCTCCAGGTACACCCCTGCGCCGCGCAGCGGCATCCGGATCTCGGGCGCCGCATCGAGACGCCAGCCCGAGGGCTGGGACGCGAGACTGTGGGTGAAGTTCGCAAGCTCGGCGTCGAGACCGACGGTCAGGCCGAACGCTTGATCGGGAAAGGCCGCGTGCAGCGCCAGCTGCGGCAGGACCGTGTGCGGGCGTGTGGCGGCACGAGGAAACACTATGGGCTCGCCATTCTCGTCAAAGCCAGTCCTGTGGTTGATCGTCTGGAAATTCTGTGCGCTCAGGTAAGCGAGCCACTGATCGCCTCGATAGGTCAGATTCGCGAGGCGGTCGAGATATATGCTGCTCGTGCCTTCAGGCCCGAGACCGAAATCCTGAAACCAGTCATCATCACTGACGTTCGCCGCATCGAGGTCCAGGCGCAAGCGGTCGGTGAAGTCGGTTTGCTCGGTCCAATGGACGAAGCTGCGCGACTTGTTGGACTCCTGATCGTAGGGAAGATACGCCGAGTCGAATTGGCCGCGACTGGTTCTCGTAAGATAGCGAAACTCAGAATCGATCCTCGCTCCGCGCTTGCTGTACCACGTCGGCAGGAAAGTAGCGTCGTAGTTCGAAGCGATGTTCCAGTACCACGGGATCGAGAGCGAATAGCCGTTGGACGATGAGCCCACGGAAGGAAACAGGAATCCCGACTTGCGTTCGTCCCCTACCGGGAAGGAAATGAGCGGTGTGTACAGCAACGGCACGCCCATAAAGTCCAGGCGCACGCCGCGACCGACGCCCATGCCCTCGCGCTGGCTGATGTCGATGTCGTCAGCCCGCAGCACCCAGTCCTCCTTGCCTGCCGGGCAGGTCGTGTAGCGCACCTCGCCGAGCTCCAGTTCGCCTGTCTTGTCGGCGCGAATGCGGCTCGCTGAGCCGCGAGCTTTGATGGCCGGCAGCTCAAATTGCGCCTCGTTGAACGTCGCACCGCCCTGTGCATCGACGCGCGCGCCTGCGCCAACCACAGTCAGGCTCGGATCCGAGTATTCGACGCTCGAGTCGACTTTGAAGCTTTGCGTCCTGGAGTCGTACACCGCGTCGCGCGTTTTCAGCCGACGCGCGCCCTGGGAAATCACTACATCGCCCTGCAGCGTCAGCTCGCCCTCACGGGTCGCTTCCAGAGCGTCGGACTGGAAGTCAATCGGCTCATCCGTTAGATCGGTCCCCAGCGCTTGGATGTTCGTCGCAGTCGGCGGATCGGCGCATTCCTGCGCTGAGGCCGCCCTGACGGCCGCCGCCATTACGCAGGCGAGGCACGTTCTCAGGCGCCCGGAAAGCCGCAATATTGTTGTTGGAGATGTGAGAAGCGGTCGGCGCATCGGCCGCGATTATAATGAGCATCGCCTTCGCTGCCTGTCCCTTTGCGCGTAAGGGCGGCTGATGCTCAGAAAAAAATCTGCCAAAGGAACGTTCCAGTGTCATCCCTTCCTCGCGATGAGGCCCGTCCGCACGATCCGCGCCTGGTGCAGTTGCATCGATGGCTTGAGACGCTGTTCGGCGCAAGCGACTTTCAGCTGACGCCGGCCTCGGCTGACGCCAGTTTCCGACGCTACTTCCGCGTAGCGCGCGCAGGGCGCACCTTGATCGCAATGGATGCGCCCCCCGATAAGGAAGATATGGGGCCGTACGTGCGAATCGCAGCCATGCTCGCCGAGATCGGCGTCAATGCGCCGCGCGTCCTCGAACGCGACAGCAGGCAGGGATTTCTGCTGAACAGCGATCTTGGTTCGCTCACCTACCTCATGCATCTTGAAGCAGGAGCGGCTCCTGACGCGCTGTACGCCGACGCCATCGACGCGCTCGTTCGCGTTCAGTCTCGAGGGGCCGCCCATGCGCTGCAGCTCCCGCCTTACGACGAGGCGCTGCTGCGGCGTGAGATGGGCTTGTTTCCCGAGTGGTTCTGCGGCAGGCATCTTGGTCTGCAGTTTCAGGACGCCGAGGCCGCGGGTCTTGCGCGCGTGTTCGACGTTCTGACCGCGCACGCGCTCGAGCAGCCGCGAGTGTTCGTTCATCGCGATTATCACTCGCGCAATCTCATGGTCGGCGATGGAGATCGCTACGGCCCGAATCCCGGCATCCTGGACTTTCAGGACGCGGTCTACGGTCCAGTGACATACGACCTGGTTTCCTTGCTGCGCGACTGCTACGTCGCATGGCCGCGCGCAAGAGTGTACGGGTGGGTCGCTCGTTTTCGAGACGCGGCGCAGGCGAGCGGCGTCGCTGTGGGTTCGAGCGCTCAGGAGTTTTCGCGCTGGTTCGACATGATGGGCGTACAGCGACATCTCAAGGCCATCGGCATCTTCTCGCGGCTGTGGCATCGGGACGGCAAGCCCGGCTACCTCAAGGACATTCCTCGCACCCTCGGCTACGTCCGCGACGTGTGCGCAGACTATGACGAATTGAGAACGCTCAAAACGCTGATCGATGAGCGCATCGCTCCCGCGCTCGCCGTCCGAGGCGCAATCTGAATGCGGGCGATGATCCTCGCGGCCGGACGCGGTGAGCGAATGCGCCCTCTGAGCGATGCATTTCCCAAGCCTTTGCTGCAAGCGGGAGGCAAGCCGCTCATTGAGTATCACCTCGAATCGCTCGCGCTCGCAGGTTTTCGGGAAATCGTCGTCAATCTGGCGTGGAAGGGCGTCATGATTCGAGAGGCGCTGGGCGACGGCGCCGCATTCGGCGTGCGCATTCTCTATAGTGATGAGGGAGAGACGGCGCTCGAAACAGGCGGCGGGGTGCTCAAAGCGCTGCCGATGCTTGGCGTGGAGCCGTTCCTAGTCCTCAGCGGCGACATTTGGACTGATTTCGATTTCCGCTCGTGCGCCCAGCGTCTGGCCGCCGGCGATGTCGCGCATCTGATTCTCGCCCCCAACCCGCCCTTTCATGAGCGCGGTGATTTCTGTCTCTCCGGTGCTCGCCTGACAGATGGGCCAGGACCGCGCCATACATACGCGAACATCGGCGTGTTTCGCCCGGAGTTCTTCGGCGGCTGCGCACCGGGAAGATTCCCGCTGGGGCCCCTTATGTATGAGTGGATACGCAAAGGACGCGTCAGCGGTGAACTGTATGCGGGGCGTTGGCGCAACGTAGGCACGCCCTCGCAGCTGGCGCAGCTGGACCAGGAACTTGCGCAGAACTGCTGACCGAAAGGAAGTCCCCGCGCGAGCCAGGGCGCACCCGCTCCTTTAGTGAGAAAGATTCTCATTTACAAAACCCTTATCGCCGGCGCATGATTCCGCTGGTGATTTAGGATAGGGAGTGGAGCTGTGGGGGGTGATCGCCCGTCTCGCTTGTTCGCCGGCGGCGCAATCGCCCTTGCGCATGCCGTGGCGATCTATGCCTTGGCGACATTCGCACCGCGCGTATCGACTGTCGTGACGCCGCCTATCTCTTTGCACTTCATCGCTGAGCGTGCGTCCACCGAGAAATGGCGCCCCCCGCCGGTCAGCTTTGTGTCCCTGCCATTAAGGGCGAGCGAGCCGGCGCTGGCTGTCGTCGAGCTGGGTTTCGATGCGCAGCCGACTCGCGCCATCGATACACATACGCCATCAGCGCCTACAGAAGAGAACGCAGGTCCCAGCGTCCCGCGACTTATGTCCGACGTCGTATACGTGCGCGAGCCGGCGCCGCGCTATCCGCCGCAATCGCGCCGGCTGCGCGAGGAAGGCGTGGTCGTACTGCGCGTTCTGATCGATGAGAGCGGACGCGTTTGCGAAATCGCTATTGAGAGCTCAAGCGGTTACCCGCGGCTCGACCGCGCAGCTCGCGATGCTGTCGCGAGCGCCGCTTTCCGGCCGTATTTTGAAGGCGGCGCGCCTCGCCGCGCTCAGGCGCTGATCCCGATCGAGTTCTCTCTGACGCGCCGATCCGCCTGATCGACGCGGGAATTCATGGATCAGCCGTTATTAGTCCTGGAGAATTGAACCTCTGGAATCTGGAACCAACCGCGCTCGCGAGTCGTTAGAAGGGCGGCCGATCATCGCACCGCACCCGCCGGGTGTGGGCGCACGTTGCGATGTTAACTGCGCGAGCCGCGTCCTATCGGCCGAATCATTGGATTTGCGGCCGTTCCTCTCTTTCGCGACGCTTGCCTTCCTCGCCGAAACTTTATACCTTGCGCGGCGTTTCTGCGGTCTACCTGACTGTAACGTCAATCCGGCATCCCCGGATTTGCCTCTTCTGACGTTATGCGTTCGGCCCGGGGGAACGGGGGGTGTATGCCGCGACGAGCATACTGA
>DATAFY010000572.1:0-12004 GCA_036257205.1 Steroidobacter sp.
CGACGGTCGGACGCATGACCTCGAGCAACGGCGCCGGCCACAGACCGAGCGCGAGCACCGCCAGAGCCAGCACGCCGAGCACCACAAACTCGCGCGCGTTCACGTCCTGCAGCGCCGCGACTTGTTCGTTGGCTACGCCGCCGAAGACCACGCGTTTAACCAGCCACAACGTATACGCAGCGCCTAAGATCAGCGTCAGAGCGGCCAGGAAGGCGTACCAGAAATCGGCCCTGAAGCTGGCGAGTATGACGAGAAACTCGCCTACGAAGCCGGATGTCGCGGGCAAGCCCGAATTCGCCATCGCAAACAGTACGGCGAACGTCGCGAAAATCGGCATGGTGTTGACCACGCCGCCGTAGGCGCTGATCTCGCGGCTGTGAACGCGGTCGTACAGCACGCCGACGCAGAAGAACAGGGCGCCCGAGATGAGGCCGTGGGAAATCATCTGCACCATGGCGCCGTCGATGCCCATCGCAGCGCCGCGAACATCGCCGTTCGCGCGCATCAACTCGAATGCAAGGAAGGATCCGAGCGTCACGAATCCCATATGCGCGATGGACGAATATGCGATCAGCTTTTTCATGTCCCGCTGCACGAGGGCGACGAAGCCGATATAGACCACCGCGATCAACGACAGCGAAATCACAAGCCAATCCAGCGTATTGCTCGCGTCCGGCGTGATCGGGAGCGAGAAGCGCAGGAAGCCGTAACCGCCCATCTTCAGCATGATCGCCGCGAGGATTACGGACCCGCCAGTGGGCGCCTCCACGTGCGCATCCGGCAACCAGGTATGCACGGGCCACATCGGCACCTTCACCGCGAAGGCGAGCAGGAAGGAGATGAAGATGAAGATCTGCGCAGTTAAGCCAAGGGGCAGATCCTGAAAATCCGCGATCGCATAGGTGCATTGCCCAGCGTCGCAGGTCTGCAGATACATATAGATCAGCGAGACCAGCATGAACACTGAGCCGAGAAAGGTGTAAAGGAAGAACTTGACGGTGGCGTACACTCGCCGCGCGCCGCCCCATACGCCGATGATGATGAACATCGGGATGAGCATCGCCTCCCAGAACACGTAGAACAGCAACGCGTCCAAGGACGCGAACACGCCGATCATCAGCCCTTCCAGGATCAGGAACGACGCGTAGTACTGCGCCGGCTTCTTTTCGATCACCGTCCAGGCGGCGATCACGACGAGCGGCGTGATGAAGGTCGTGAGCAAAATGAGCGGCATTGCAATGCCGTCGACGCCCAGCGCGTAATACGCATTGAACGCGCCGATCCACTGGTGCTGCTCTACAAACTGCATGTTTGCCGTGGTCGCATCGAAATTCGTCCACAGCAGCGTGGAAATCCCGAAGGTCGCAGCGGTGGTCAACAACGCGATCCAGCGGCCGAGCGCGATGTTGCGCTCGCCGAGCAGGAGCATAAGTGCGCCGCCGCCGATAGGCAGCCAGATGAGGACGCTTAGAATGGGCCAGTCAAGTTGCATAGACGATTCTTCGTTAGCGCAGCACGTACCAACCCAGCAGCGCCGAGAGGCCGATGATCATCGCGAAGGCGTAGTGGTACAGATAGCCGGTCTGCATACGTCGCACGATTCCGGACAGCCAGACGACGGCGCGCGCCGACCCGTTCACAGCGGCGCCGTCGATGAGGGCGACGTCCCCGACGCGCCACAGCGCCGCTCCGAGTCCGCGACTGCCGCCGGCGAACACGGCTTGGTAAATCTCATCGAAGTAGAACTTGTGCGCGAGCAGCCTGTAGAGCCAGGAGGCCCGCTCGGCGATCTTGGCGGGGAGCTCTGGACGCTTGATATAGAGGAACCACGCGGCCAGCACGCCCAGAAGCGCCACATAGGTGACCGGCTGAGCCGGCTGCGTGAGCGCGTGCAGGACGAAAGCGCCTGGCCCATGGAATTCCTCGCCAATGTGCGCCAGTACATCGTGCTGCGGCGCTACGAACAGCGCGTCGCCGAAGTAATCGCCGAATAGGACCGGCCCGATCGTGAACCAGCCGATGAACAAGGACGGAATGGCGAGCATGATCAAAGGCAGCGTCACCACCCAGGGGCTTTCGTGCGGCGCGCTGTGATCTTCGGGATGCGGATCCGGCTCGTGACCTGCATCCGCGTCTGTGACCACATGCGTTTCTTCGCCCGCGGCGTGGTGCCCCGCCGCAGCGAATCGCTCCGGACCATGGAAGGTCATGAAAAGCAGACGGAAGCTGTAGAAGGCGGTCACAAACACGCCCAGAAACACGCACCAGTACGCATAGCTCGCGCCCGGGATGTGCGAGGCATGGACGGCCTCGATCAGCGCATCCTTCGAGAAAAACCCTGAGGTGCCGGGAAACCCGATTAACGCGAGAGAGCCGATCAGCAGCGTCCAATAGGTGACCGGCAGGTACTTTTTCAAGCCGCCCATCTTGCGCATGTCCTGCTCGTGATGCATCGCGATGATCACTGAGCCGGCGGCCAGGAAGAGCAGCGCCTTGAAGAACGCGTGCGTCATCAGGTGGAAAATTGCGGCGCCATAAGCCGAGACGCCCAGCGCAACGGTCATGTATCCCAGCTGCGACAAGGTGGAATAAGCGATGACCCGCTTGATGTCGTTGTTCACGACGCCTAGCAATCCCATGAAGAAGGCCGTGGTCGCGCCGATGACGAGGACGGCCGACAACGCGGTCTGCGACAGCTCGAACAGCGGCGACATGCGCGCCACCATGAAGATGCCGGCCGTAACCATCGTCGCCGCATGGATGAGCGCCGAGATCGGCGTCGGACCTTCCATCGAATCCGGCAGCCAGACGTGCAATGGGACCTGCGCCGACTTACCCATGGCGCCGATGAACAGGCAGATGCAGATGACTGTCATCGCTTGCCACTGCAGGCCCGGAATAATCTCGAGCGTGTTGGCGACGATGGCCTCACGCTGACCGAACACCGCAGCGTAGTCGAGCGAGCCGGTGTAATAAACGATGCCGGCGATGCCGAGCACAAAGCCGAAGTCGCCGACGCGATTGACTAGGAACGCCTTGAGGTTCGCGAAGATCGCCGACGGCCGCGTGTACCAGAACCCGATCAACAAATAAGAGACGACGCCGACCGCCTCCCAGCCGAAGAACAACTGCAGAAAGTTGTTCGACATCACGAGCATCAACATCGAGAACGTAAAGAGCGAGATGTACGCGAAAAAGCGCTGATACCCAGGGTCATCGTGCATGTAGCCGATCGTGTACACGTGCACGCAGAGCGACACGAACGTAACCACGACCATCATGAGCGCCGACAACCGGTCGACTAGAAAACCCACCTCCATATGCACGCCGTCGCTGATCAGCCACGTGTAAACGCTCTCGTTGAAGTTCGGAGCGCCGTCGAGGAGCAGAAGTTTGAGCACCCATGCCGACAAAGCGAACGATAGCGCTACCCCGGCGATCGTAATGCCGTGAGCTCCCGCGCGGCCGATCGCACGTCCCGCGAGCCCGGCGACGATCGCCGCTATGAGCGGCGCCAGCACAATGGTCAGCAATGTCGATTGGGCAATCATTCGAGGTATCAGCAGCGGTTTGCGGTTGCCATTTTGCGGTTGGCCGGAGCGCACATAGAGCGCGGCTCTAAGAATTTACAATGCTCGCCAACCGCTTCCCTGTTCATCATCCCTTCATCGTATCGAGCTGTTCCACATTAATGCTCTTGCGCTGACGGAACAGCACGACGAGGATCGCAAGCCCGATGGCCGATTCGGCGGCCGCGACCGTCATGATGAAGAATACAAAGATCTGTCCATTGAGATCGCCGAGGTGCCTGGCGAACGCGACGAAGTTGAAGTTCACTGAAAGCAGCATCAGCTCGATGCACATCAGCAGCAGGATGACGTTCTTCCGATTCAGGAAGATGCCCGCCGCGCTCAGCGCGAACAGCACTCCGCCAACCAACAAGGCGCTGGAGAGAGGAATCATGAGCGCTTCTCCGCCGGCATTTTGACCATGCGCAGACGATCCTTGGCGCGGACCGCGACCTGCGCCGCCACGTTCTGCGCCTTCAGACCGGCGCGCTGGCGCATGGTCAACGCGATCGCCGCCACGATGGCGATCAGCAGCAAGACCGCCGCGAGCTCGAATGGATACAGATATTTCGTGTAGAGCAGCTCACCCAGGGCCCGCGTATTGCTGTATCCCGCAACCAGCGCGCTCGGCGCCGCTTCCGCACCGGCCGTGCCCAAGCTCTGCACCCACACGACGCTCGCGATCTCAGCTACGACGATGCCTGCGATCAAAATGCCGAGCGGCGCGTAGCGCGTAAATCCTTCCCGCAGCTGCGCGATGTTGACCTCGAGCATCATGACGACGAACAGGAACAGCACCATGACGGCGCCCACGTACACCAGCACCAGGACGATGGCGAGAAACTCCGCCTCCATCAGCAGCCAAAGAACAGCGCTGTTGAAGAAAGCGAACACCAGGAAGAGCGCTGCATGCACCGGGTTGCGCGCCGTGATGACGCCCACTGCTGCGACCGTGAGCACGGCGGCGAAGGCGTAAAAGAGGATTTCGGTGATAGTCATAGGGTTGAGTGTCGACTAGCGACTTGCGGCTAGCCGCGCTTCATCTATATCTCGCGTCGGCCGCCTTGTCGGCGGCGATCATGGCTTCGTAGCGCTCGCCGATAGCGAGCAGTTTGTCCTTGGTCATGATGTTCTCGCCGCGATTCTCCATGTGGTACTCATGGATGCGGGTCTCGACGATCGCGTCAACGGGGCAAGCCTCCTCACAGAACCCGCAATAAATGCACTTGAACAGATCAATGTCGTAGCGGGTCGTGCGGCGCGTGCCGTCGGCGGCGACGTCGGATTCGATCGTAATGGCAAGCGCCGGACAAACCGCTTCGCACAGCTTGCACGCGATGCAACGCTCCTGGCCGTTCGGATAACGGCGCTGGGCGTGCAGTCCGCGATAACGCGGCGACTGGGGCGTCTTCTCTTCAGGGTACTGCACCGTGATGTTCGGGCGGAACAAGAACTGGCGCAGCGTGACCCACAGCCCGACCAGCAATTCGGTCAGGAAAAAGGTCTTTAATACACTCGCAGGCGTTTTCATGTGTTCGCTCCTACTCCGCCCACGGGCCGATCTTGTAGACGACCAGCACGGCTTCCACGAAGATCCACACCAGCGTCACCGGAATGAAGACCTTCCAACCAAGACGCATGATCTGGTCGTACCGATAACGCGGGAACGTCGCGCGGAACCACAGGAAGCAGAACAGGAAGAAGGAGATCTTGAGGAAGAACCAAAAGAAGCTCGGTGCAGCCAGCCAGCCCGGAACGGGATAGCCTTCGAAGGGCGAGAGCCAGCCGCCGAAGAAGAACACGGAAGTCAGCGCCGAGATTAGGATCATGTTGACGTACTCGGCCACGAAGAACACGGCGAACGCCATGCCCGAGTACTCGACATGAAAGCCTGCGACGATTTCCGATTCGCCTTCCACCACGTCGAACGGCGCGCGATTCGTCTCGGCGACGCCGGAAATGAAGTACACGACGAACAACGGCAGCAGCCACCAGACGAAGTAGCTGAAGACTCCGCCGCGCTGCGCCTCGATGATCTCACCCAGATTCAGCGAGCGCGACGCCATGACCACGCCGACGAGCGCAAAGCCCATCGCGATCTCGTAAGCGACCATCTGAGCGGCCGCGCGCATCGCGCCGAGGAAGGCGTATTTCGAGTTCGCCGCCCAGCCGGCCAGTATCACGCCGTACACCCCTGCGGAGGTCAACGCCAGCACATATAGGAGACCGGCGTTGACGTCGGCGACCGTGAACCCTGGCCACAAGGGTATCACGGCCCATGTGCACAGCGCCGGCACGAGGGCGAGCAGCGGTGCGAGCAGGAACAAAGCCTTGTTCGAGCTCGAGGGAATCACGATTTCCTTTACGAGCAGCTTCAGCACGTCGGCAAAGGGCTGCAGCAGTCCGAACGGCCCCACTCGATTCGGGCCGATGCGCACCTGAATCGCGCCGATCACACGCCGCTCCGCCAACGTCAGGAACGCCATCACGAGAATGACGCTGATGAACAGCATGACGGCGACCACGCCGTACCACACAACTGCCTGCATCCACTGCGGCAGGAAACTCAGAATGCCAGCGATGAATTCAGGAACGATGCTCACGCGCCCTGCCCTCGGATCGCGGTCCGACCCTCACGTGTGTTTTGCAGCGCGCTCGAGCGGCGCACGATCGCGTCAACCTGATAAATAGGCACGTCTCGCTCGCCTGCGGATGCGCTCGGCGCAAGCTTCGGCTGCAGCGTTCGTTCTGAGGGCTTCAAGGTGAACGCAGGCGCTTCGTTGAGCTCGCGCCGCACATCGTCCGTAATCTGATCCGAGCTGGTGTACTCGAAGCCGGTCAGATTCAGCAGATTCGCGAGCACACGCAGCACCTTCCAACCGGGCCGCGCCTCGCCCACTGGGGCGGCCGCGCCGGGCACGCTCTGCCAGCGACCTTCCAGGTTGACGTAGGTCCCCGAGGTCTCCGCAAACGTACCGATAGGCAGGATGATGTCGGCGAACTCTTTGGCCGAACCGTACGGCGTGAGCGCAATCACGCATTCGGCGCCGTTCAAGGCCTCCAGAGCGGCGCCGCTCGCGACGTCCAGCGCCGGCTCGATCGGTCCGAAGAGGACATAGCTCTTTAGTCGTGCCGCAAACATATCGGCCAGATTGAGGCCGCTCGCCGGTACGGTTCGTCCCCCGACGTCGCGATGCGGGAGCATGCCCGCAAGCGAGGCGCCGACGGCGTTGCCGCCCTCCGGCAGATAGCCGAGCGCTGCGCCTGTGATCTGCGCTAGCGCGCTGGCGACGAGCCGCAGATCTGCGAACGCAGGATCACGTTGCGCGAGCGCGCCGAGAAGGATCAGACGACGCTCACCCTCGAGCAGCTGCTGCGCGACCAATCGGTGCGCATCCGTCGGACGAGCGCCCGCCGTCAATGCAGCGACCGAGGCCGGCGCCGTTTTGCCAGAGGCGCCGAGCGCCGCCGCCGCGATCGATGCCAGATGCTCGAACATGTCCAGTCCATCGGCGAGGCAGCCGGCGACCGGAAAGAAATACTCGTAGCGTCTGGGATTCACGAATGACACTTTCGCGCCGCGCAGCGCTGCCTTGCGCACGCGATGGGCGATGAGCGGTACGTCCTTGCGCAGGTTCGCGCCGACGACCAAAAGCGAGTTCACTTGTTCCAGTTCCGCAATGGAGCAACCCAAGGTCGGGCTCAATGGATCGCTCGCCTCGTCGCGGAAGTCGGCGCGCCGCAGTCGATGATCGAGGTTCGCGCTGCCGAGACCGCGGGCAATGCGCGCGAGCAGATACAGTTCTTCCAAGGTCGAACCTGGCGAGGCGACGGCGCCGATCTGGGCGCCGCCGTGCTGCTTGGCGATCCGCCCGAGCCGTTCGGCCGCGCGAGCCAGCGCCGTCTCCCAGTCGACTTCCTGCAACACGCCATTGTCCCGGACCATCGGCTTGAGCAGGCGATCCTCGCTGTATACGCCCTGATAGCTGAAACGATCGCGGTCAGCGATCCAGATCTCGTTCACCGCTTCGTTCGGACGCGGCACGACTCGCATGATGCGGCCCCGGAGCACGTGCGCGTAAATGTTCGTCCCAACGCTGTCGTGCGGGGAAACGAGCGGATGCTGCGTCATCTCCCATGCGCGCGCACGATACCGGAACGGTTTGTTGTTCAGAGCGCCGACCGGACACAGGTCGATGATGTTGGCGGACAGTTCGTGATCGACGCTCTTTTCGATGTACGTGCCGATCTCGGTCAATTCGCCGCGCCCAATCGTGCCCATCTCCTGAAATCCTTGGATTTCCTGAGTGAAGCGCACGCAACGCGTGCAATGAATGCAGCGCGTCATGTCAGTCGAGACCAGCGGTCCCAGATTCTTGTCCTTGACGACGCGCTTGCGCTCTGAGTACCTGGACACATCGCGGCCGAACCCGACCGCCAGATCCTGCAGCTCGCACTCCCCGCCCTGGTCGCAGATCGGACAATCGAGCGGATGATTGATGAGCAGGAACTCCATCACCGCCTTCTGAGCGGCAATGGCCTTGGGCGATTTGGTGAACACCTTCATGCCTTCGGCGACGGGCGTCGCGCAGGCGGGCAGCGGCTTCGGCGCCTTCTCCACCTCCACAAGACACATCCGGCAGTTCGCTGCGACGGCGAGCTTCTCGTGATAACAGAAGCGCGGCACATAGACGTCATTGGCGTCCGTGACCTGGATCACCATCTGACCTTTGCGCGCCTTCACAGGCACGCCGTTCACTTCGATATTGACGTGGTCGTCGCTCATGAAAGCAGGCTGTAGGCTGTAGGCAATAGGCTGTAGCCAAAAGAATTGCTCGGTCGCACCGTATCTTCCTTTAGGCGGCGCGGCGCGCGGCGCGCTCGACGATGCTATGGCCGTGCTCGATCATGTACTCGAACTCGTGCCGGAAATGTTTCATGAAGCTCTGCACCGGCCAGGCCGCGGCGTCGCCGAACGCACAGATGGTGTGTCCTTCGATCTTGTTCGCGACGTCAACGAGCATATCGAGATCGGTTTTCGCGCCCTGTCCCGCCAGAATTCGCTTCAGAACTCTGTTCATCCAACCCGTGCCCTCCCGGCAGGGCGTGCACTGTCCGCACGATTCGGCGTAGTAGAAACGCGAGATCCGCTCGAGGACGCGAACCATGCACGTCGTTTCGTCCATCACGATCATCGCGCCGGTGCCGAGCGCGGACCCGACCTTGCGCAGGCTGTCGTAGTCCATGGTCACGTCCATCATCATCTCGCCCGGCACCACCGGAACGGAGGATCCGCCCGGAATGACCGCTTTCAATTTGCGCCCCCCGCGCACGCCCCCGCACAGTTCGAGAAGGTCCTTGAAAGGGATCCCCAGCGGCAGTTCGATGTTCTGCGGCTTGTTGACGTGACCTGACACCGAGAAGATGAGCGTGCCGCCGGAATTCGCCACGCCAAGATCGGCAAACCACTTCGGCCCCTTGCGCAGGATGGTGGGCGCCGAGGCGTAGCTCTGCGTGTTGTTGATCGTCGTCGGCTTGCCGTACAGACCGAAATTCGCCGGAAAGGGCGGCTTGAAACGGGGCCTTCCCTGTTTGCCTTCGAGCGATTCGAGCAGCGCGGTCTCCTCGCCGCAGATGTAGGCGCCGGCGCCGACGAACGTGTGCAGATCGAAATCGACGCCCGAACCCAGAATGTTCTTGCCCAGCAGACCTGCGTCGTAAGCTTCTTTCAGCGCCGCCTCAAAGCGCGGCACAGGCTCGGCAAGAAACTCGCCGCGGATGTAGTTGTAGCCGACGGTCGCGCCCATGGCGTAACCGCCGATCGCCATGCCTTCGATCAGCGCGTGGGGGTTGTAACGCAGGATGTCGCGATCGTGACAGGTGCCCGGCTCGCTTTCGTCGGAGTTGCAGACGACGTATTTCTGCACCGGCGCATTGCGCGGCATGAAGCTCCACTTCATGCCTGTCGGAAAACCCGCTCCGCCGCGGCCGCGCAATCCCGAAGCCTTGATCTCCTCGATGATCTGCTCGCGCGGGGTTTTTTCGCGCAGGATGCGTTCCCAGACTTCGTAGCCGCGGATCTTGCGGTACGTCGCCAGCTCCCACGAGCGCTCGAGCCCGAGAGGCTCGAAACACACCAGGTTTTGCGGGTACTTGCCTGTCATGGACGCATTGACCGTTGTGCGTTGAGCGTTGATCGCGGGAATCCGCACGCGTTGGGCCGCCCTGAGGGCGTACCGACGAGGAACGACCGAGAGCTGCGCTGTGCGGCGTTCATTTGTGGCGGTCGAGAATCTCGTCGACCTTCTCGGGCGTCAGATTCTCGTAGTAGACGTGATCGACCATCATCATCGGCGCGTTGTTGCAGGCGGCCAGACATTCTTCTTCCCGCTTGAGGAAGAAGCGTCCGTCGGCCGTGCTTTCGCCCACCTTGATCCCAAGCCGCTTCTCGATGTGTGCAAGGATTTCGTCCCCGCCGCACAGCATGCAGGAGATGTTGTTGCACACGGAGATGTGATGACGGCCGACGGGCTTGGTCTCGAACATCGAGTAGAACGTCGCAACCTCGTACACCTGCACCGGCGGCAAGCCGAGGTACTCAGCGACCGCATCCATCGACTCGCGCGTGAGATAACCGCCGTTGTCGTGCTGGACCGCGCGCAGGGCGGCAATCACTGCGGATCGCTTGCGGTCCGGTGGAAACTTTGCGACCCAGTGATCGATCTCGTGCTTCGCATGTTCCGAGAGCACGCTGGTCTTGCTCGTCTGCTCGCTCACCGGTCGATTTCCCCGAATACGATGTCTTGAGTGCCGATCACAGCGACTACGTCGGCCAGCAGATGGCCTTTCACCATCTCCTCCAGCGAGGCGAGATGCGGAAAACCGGGCGCTCGGCACTTGATGCGGTACGGTTTGTTGGCGCCGTCGGATACGAGGTACACGCCGAATTCGCCCTTGGGCGCTTCGACGGCCGCGTACGTCTCCCCTTCCGGAACGCAATAGCCTTCCGTAAACAGTTTGAAGTGATGAATGAGAGACTCCATGTCGCCCTTCATCTCCTCGCGGCTCGGCGCTGCAACCTTGTGGTCGGAGGTCATCACCGGCCCTGGGTTGTTCTTCAGCCACTCCACGCACTGCCGGATGATGCGGTTGGATTGCCGCATTTCGGCGACGCGCACGAGATAACGGTCGTAGCAGTCGCCGTGGACGCCGACAGGAATGTCGAAATCCATCCTGTCGTAGACTTCGTACGGTTGCTTCTTGCGCAAATCCCATTCGACCCCGGATCCGCGCAGCATCGGGCCCGTGAAGCCCAACTGCAGTGCGCGCTCGGGTGAAACCACGCCGATGTTCACGGTGCGCTGTTTCCAGATCCGGTTGTCCGTGAGCAGCGTCTCGTACTCATCCACGGCCGCAGGAAAGCGTTCGGTGAAATCCCAGATGAAGTCGAGCAGGCTTCCGCTGCGGCGTTCATTCAGCTTGTCGACATCCTTCTGCGATCGCCACTTCGACGGTTGATACTTCGGCATCGTCTCGGGCAAATCGCGATACACGCCGCCCGGCCGGTAGTACGTCGCATGCATGCGCGTGCCGGACACCGCTTCGTAGCAGTCCATCAGATCTTCACGTTCGCGGAAGCAGTACAGGAACACGGTCATGGCGCCGATATCCAATCCATGGGCGCCGAGCCACATCAGATGGTTCAGAATGCGCGTGATCTCATCGAACATGACGCGGATGTACTGCGCGCGCAGCGGCGGCGTCAGCCCGACCAGCTTCTCGATGGAAAGAACGTAAGCGTGCTCGTTGCACATCATCGAGACGTAATCGAGCCGATCCATGTAGCCGATCGACTGATTGAAGGGCTTGGATTCGGCGAGCTTTTCGGTCCCGCGATGCAGCAGGCCGACGTGCGGGTCCGCCTTCTGTATGACTTCGCCGTCGAGTTCGAGCACCAGGCGCAGCACGCCGTGCGCAGCGGGATGCTGCGGCCCGAAGTTGAGTGTGAAATTGCGAATCTCAGCCACGGCTGCCCGCCTCCACATGCGCGCCGACAGGCACGTCCTTCAGCTCCGGCTGATAGCGGTTGTCGTCGCGGATCACTTTCGGCACGAGCGTGCGCGGCTCGATAGTCACGGGCTGATACACGACTCGGCCCTTCGCCAGGTCGTATTTCACTTCGACGTTGCCGATCAACGGGAAATCCTTTCGGAACGGATGACCGATGAAGCCGTAATCCGTAAGCAGGCGCCTCAAGTCCGGATGGCCATTGAAGAGAATGCCGTAGAGATCGAACGCTTCGCGCTCGTACCAGTTTGCGCCCGCCCAGATTCCAATCACGGAGTCGATGACCGGCGGCTCGCCATCCGATGTGAAGCAGCGCAGGCGCACACGCCAATTGTTGCTGACCGACAGCAGCTGATAGACGACTGCGA
>DATAFY010000576.1:0-2057 GCA_036257205.1 Steroidobacter sp.
CTTGATGGATGTCATCACCGTGCGCGACGTGCTCATCCTGCAGGCATTCCAGGGGGTGATCAACGCCTTCGACACGCCCGCGCGCCAGTCCTTTGTCATTGAGATGGTGAGCGACCGGCGCGATCTCGCGAACGCGATTGCGCTCAATTCGTCGCTGGTGAACGGCAGTCGAGTGATCGGGCCCGCCATCGGCGGTCTGGTCATCGGGGCGGTAGGGGAGGCGTGGTGCTTTCTTCTCGATGCGGCGTCGTACGTCGCCGTCGTTGGCAGCCTGCTCGCCATGCACGTCCGAAGTGCTCCTCGGGCGACCGATGTGTTGCCGGTGCGGGAGGCGCTGGCGGCTGGATTCCGCTACGTTGCCGGCTTCCCACCTGTTCGAGCCGGCTTGCTGCTCGTCGCCCTTGTCAGCACGCTCGGCATGCCCTATCAAGTGCTGATGCCGGTCATCGCCGCGGACGTCCTGGGTGGGGGGGCGCACACCCTGGGGCTGTTGATGACCTCCGCCGGACTTGGCGCACTGACCGGGACGCTCTATCTCGCGTCGCGTCACACGGTCGTGGGGCTTGGCCGCCGAATCGGACAAGCCACGATGGTGTTCGGCTTGGCCCTGATTGCCTTTGCTGCCTCGGAGAGCTTCTGGATCTCGATGGCGGTGCTGCCGCTCTCGGGCGCCGGCTTCATGATTGCGTTGGCAGCCACCAACACGATCGTGCAAACCGTTGTACCCGAAGAGCTCCGTGGTCGAGTGATGGCGTTCTACACCATGGCATTTCTCGGGACGGCGCCGATTGGGAGCCTGTTAGCGGGCTTTGCCGCCCAACGGATCGGCGCTCCCGCCACCATCGCCACGGGTGGCGCCGCGTGTCTGATCGGCGGTGTATGGTTTTACGTGCGGCTTCCGCACCTGCGGGCGCTGCTGCGCCCGATCTATGTCGAACGCGGGATACTCGTCGTGCCCGACGTGGATGCCGGAACGAAGACGCTTTGACGGTCTACGGTCGGTCGTTGTTGGCTTCGTGTCTACGTGCCCTTCGTGGCTACGTTAATCGGTCGGACACATCGCGCGCACACGACCCGTGGCACCTGCCTAGCGAATCATCGCCTGCACGGTTTCGAGGGTATCGGCCTCGCTGGCGGGCTTGTCTTTGCGCCACCGCAGCATGCGCGGGAAGCGCACGGCGATTCCCGACCGATGGCGCGTTGACCTGGCAATGGCTTCGAACCCGAGCTCGAACACGTGCACGGGTTCGACGTGCCTTACGGGACCGAACCGCTCTACCGTGTGACGCCTGATCCAGCGATCCATCTCAGCGATCTCGTCGTTGGTGAGACCCGAGTAGGCCTTGGCGATGGGCACCAGCTCGCCCTGGTCCCACACCCCAAACGTGTAGTCCGTCAGCAGGCTGGCCCGCTTCCCCGAGCCAGGCTGCGCGTAGATGAGAACCGCGTCAATGGTAAACGGTTCGATCTTCCACTTCCACCAGTCGCCACGCTTGCGGCCGACCCCATACGGCGAATCGTTCCGTTTCAGCATTACGCCTTCGACGCCAAACGTCCGCGACTCGCTGCGAAGGCGCACGAGGTCGTCCCACGACCGTGCCGCGATAGTGGGCGACGTCCGAAGGACAGCCTGACGATTCTCCTGCCCCTCCTCGAACGGCAGGAGTGGTGCCGTCGTCGCCGATTGCTGGCGAGGAAGCGGTACCGTGTGTTGGGCAGCTGCCGAGACGATCGTTTCGAGCGACGAACGGCGCATCGACAGCGGCTCGTGCCTGATGTCAACGCCTTCTCGTTCGATCACGTCGTAGGCGATGAACACGACTGGGATGTCCCGAGCTTTGCGCGCAACCTGCTTCTGCCGTCCGATTCGCTGCTGAAGGGCGGAGAAGGGTAGCGGATGGTCGTTCCGGAAGGCGACGATTTCACCATCGAGAACCGTACCGTCCGGCAGCGATTGGGCCGTGTCCACGATTTCGGGAAAGCGATCGGTGATGAGCTCCTCGCCTCGCGACCACACATGGATTCGCCCGGCGCGCTTGACCAGCTGCGCGCGGATG
>DATAFY010000636.1:0-6483 GCA_036257205.1 Steroidobacter sp.
CGATCGTGAGCGCGCACTTGTTCGGCGTCCCGCAGCTCGAGGCTCAGGACTCCGCAAAAGCGCCCCAAACGCAGATGAACCTCGTGCTCTCAGCGGTGTTCGCGGCAAACGACCCGGCGAGAGGACTTGCCATCATCGGGGAGTCGACGCAGTCCGCCAAAGTCTATTTCGTCGGTTCAGCGGTCCGCCCGGGGACGAAACTCCACGCCGTGTACCCGGACCGCGTGCTGCTCGAACGCGGCGGGCAGCTCGAGGCGCTCGCGCTGCCCAAACCGACCACGGCCGGGCTCGGCATCACTCGCGCGGCAGCGCCCATGGCCAACAACAGCCATCGCTTCGCCGACAACCTTCGCCACATCGCCGAAAACAACCCGTCGGCTTTGGCCGAAATCGTGCGCCCTCAGCCGGTGTTCGCGAACGGCGTGCAGCGGGGGTACCGGGTATATCCGGGCCGCAATCGAGCGCAGTTCGCGCAATTAGGCCTGCAGCCGGGAGATCTCGTGCTGTCAATCAACGGTACGCCGCTGGATGATCCTCAGCGCGGCATGGAGATCTTCAACACCCTCGGGACCTCCGATCGGGTGAACGTCACCATAGAGCGCAATGGTCAATCTCAGGAGCTCACGCTGAACACGGCTCAGCTCACGTTGCCCGAGCCCGTAGCGCCGACGCCGCAGGGACAGAAGTCGCCGTCGCCCGAGGCTGGAGCCTCTGCGCCGCCGCTAGAGTGATGCGCGAATGATTCCTCGAACCATCAGCGCACCGACGCCAGTGAAGACGCCTCAAGGACCGTCAATGACGCCCGCAACCGACAAGAACGTTTTCCCGAAACCCGCGGGTCGCGGCCATGCATGGGCGCTCGGGTTCGCTCTGGTCTGCCTGCTCACATTTTTGCACGCAGGGGCGCAGGCGCAGCAGCCACAACCCACAATTACGCCCGCCTTCCGAGACGCCGAACTGACGCAAGTCGTCGAAGCCGTCAGCACCATCACGGGCAAGACGTTCATTGTGGACCCCCGGGTGCGGGCGCAAGTCACGATCCTGTCCTCGACGCCGATGTCCCCGGACGCCTTCTACGAGGCGTTTCTGTCGATACTGCAGGTGCATGGCTTTGTGGCCGTGCCTTCGGGCAATGTCACCAAGATCATTCCCGACGCCAACGCGCGTCAGATGCCGTCGAACGATCTGCCCTCTTCCGTCAGCTCCGAGTCGGATGAATTCGTGACGCAGGTCATCGCCGTGCACAACGTGAGCGCTGCGCAACTCGTACCCGTGCTGCGCCCCCTCGTCCCGCAGTATGGCCACCTGGTCGCATATCCCGCGTCGAACATGCTCATCATTTCCGACCGCGCTGGAAACGTGAATCGGATGGTGCGCATCATTCAGCGGATCGATCAGGGAGGCGATGAGGAAGTCGACATCATCCGCCTCGAGAACGCGAGCGCCGCCGAGATCGTCCGCGTCGTCAATGCGCTTTTCGCCGGGCCGGGCGCGCAGCAGGAAGCGCCGGGCGTGGCGGTCAAACTCGTGGCCGACGACCGCACCAACAGCGTGCTGATCTCGGGCGACAAGTCCCAACGCCTGCGATTGCGCGCGCTGGTCACTCACCTGGATACGCCGCTCGAAGCGGGCGGCGATACGCAGGTGTGGTACCTGAATTATGCGGACGCCGAGCAGATCGCGGGCAAGCTCAAGGAGCAGATCACGGGCATCGTGCAAGCCACCACGCCGGGGGGCGCGCCGGGCGCTGCGCCGAGCCCGGCCGCCGCGGCCGATCGCACCACATCGATCTGGGCGGACAAGCAGACCAATGCGATCGTGGTCACGGCGCCGCCCAAGATCATGCGACAGATCAGGTCGGTCGTGGACAAGCTCGACGTGCGCCGCGCACAAGTGCTGATCGAGGCGATTCTTGTCGAGATTTCAGCGAGCAAGGCCGCCGATCTCGGCGTCAACTGGGCCATCGACGGCAGCGGCGTCGACGACAATTTCGTGCCGGTGGGCTTGTTCAATCAGCCGATCGAGGGCGCGAGCATCGGCAGCATCATTGCAGCGATCAATGATCCCGAGACGCTGGCGACCACCGGTTTGCCGACCGGACTGACGCTCGGCGCCGGTCGCTTCCAGGACACCGGGGTGAACTTTGCGGTCATTCTGCGGGCGCTGCGCAACGACAGCAATTCAAACGTTCTGCAGACCCCTTCGGTGACCACGCTGGACAACGAAGAAGCGGAGATCAAGGTGGCGCAGGAGGTGCCTTTCCTGACCGGACAATTCACCACCACGGGCGCCGGCCAAGGAGCCGTCAATCCGTTTCAGACCATTCAGCGCGAGGAAGTCGGCACGATTTTGAAGATCACGCCGCAGATCAACGAAGGCGACGCCGTGCAGCTCAAGATCGAGCAGGAGTCCTCGAGCCTGTCTCCCTTCGCCGGCGCAGTCGACCTCGTCACCAACAAGCGAACGATCTCAACGACTGTGCTGGTCGATGACGGCGGCATCATCGTGCTGGGCGGGCTGATCACCGATGAGGTGAGCGAAGGTGAATCGCGAGTGCCCATCCTCGGTTCGATCCCGATCGTCGGTGAGCTGTTCAAGACGCGCAGCGGATCAAAAGACAAGCGCAATCTGATGGTCTTCATCCGACCGACGATACTGCGCGACGGCGTCAAGGCGGCGGTCGAGACCAATGCGAAGTACAACGTGTTGCGCAACCAGCAACTCCAGCGCAGGAAAGGCAAAGTGACTTTGCTCCCCGGAGAGAGGCAGCCCCTGCTGCCCCCGATCGAGGATCTTTCCAAGTACGCCGATCCGACGGCGGGCGCACACGCCCCCGAACCCAAGCCGGAGGCGGCGAAGGAGCCGGTGCAAACCGAGCCGATTCAACCGCCGCAGACGGAGCAAGCGCCGCCGCTCGACCTGCGGCAACAGCCTCGATAGACGATCACGCGCCAAATGAACGCCCAACCTGAAGCAGCAGCGCTCGCGCCGGTCTCACGCACCGGCGCGGCCGCGCCGCAACTCAGCTTTGCGTTTTGCAAGCGCCACGGCGTGCTCGTACAACGCGTGGATGAAACCTCCGCTGAGGTCGTCTACAGAGTGGGCGCTCAGCCGGCCAGCGTCGCGGAGGTGAGGCGCGTGCTGGGCAGAGCGTTGCAGCTGCGGCGGGTGGACAACGAGGCGTTCGATCAGCTGCTGCGAGCGCAGTACGAAGGCGGCGCGAACTCGGCAATGCAGATGGTGGGCGGCATGGAGGACGACACCGATCTGGCGCATCTCGCACAAGATCTGCCCGAGCCCTCCGATCTGCTGGAAAGCGATGATCAAGCGCCCATTATCAAGCTGATCAACGCCATCCTCACGCAGGCCGTCAAGGACAACGCCTCTGACATTCACATCGAGCCGTTCGAGAACCGGCTCGTGGTGCGCTTTCGCATAGACGGCGTGCTGCGCGAAGTGCTGCAGTCCCGCCGGGCCGTCGCGCCGCTGGTCGTCTCGCGCATCAAGGTCATGTCCAAGCTCGACATTGCGGAGAAGCGTCTGCCTCAGGACGGACGCATCTCGCTGCGGGTCGCCGGGCGTGCGGTCGACGTGCGCGTTTCGACGATTCCGGCGGGTCATGGCGAGCGGATCGTGCTGCGACTTCTCGACAAACAGGCGGGCCGGCTCGAACTCAGCTCGCTCGGCATGGATCCGCGCACTCAGGGGCTGATGGACGAGCTGATTCACAAGCCCCACGGGATCATCCTGGTCACCGGCCCCACCGGCTCCGGCAAGACGACGACGCTCTACTCGGCGCTCGAGCGCATCAACGACAACACGCGCAACATCCTGACGGTCGAGGATCCGATCGAGTACTACATCGACGGCATCGGTCAGACGCAGGTAAACACGAAAGTCGAGATGACGTTCGCCCGCGGGCTGCGCGCCATTCTCCGGCAAGACCCCGACGTGGTGATGGTGGGCGAAATCCGCGACCTGGAGACCGCGCATATCGCGGTGCAGGCATCCCTTACGGGGCATCTCGTGCTGTCGACATTGCACACCAATACCGCCGTGGGCGCCGTGACGCGCCTGCGCGACATGGGCGTGGAGCCGTTCTTGCTCTCCTCGAGTCTGATTGGCGTTCTCGCGCAGCGCCTGGTCCGCGTTCTCAACCCGGAGACCAGGGAGGCTTTCACGGCCGGTGAGTACGAGCGGCGGCTGCTCAATATTCCGGCGGATGAGTCCTCCCCTACGCTTTATCGGCCGGGTCGCGACGCCAATCAGGCCTACAAAGGCCGTACAGGCATTTACGAGCTCGTGCTGGTCGACGATGCCATGCGCACGATGATCCATGACGGCTCGGGCGAGCACGAATTGGAGCGCTACGCGCGCACGCTCACCCCAAGCATTCGCTATGACGGCCGCGCGCGCGTGCTGGCGGGCGTCACGACGATTGAGGAAGTCTTGAGAGTGACAAGGGAAGACTAGCTGATTCCATGGGCGCCTTCGAATACACCGCCGTCGATGTTGCAGGCCGGGAACGCAAGGGCGTCCTAGAAGGCGACACTGCGCGGCAGGTGCGACAGATGCTGCGGGACCGCAGCCTGCTCCCCGTGTCCGTGCACGAAGTGGCGCACAGAGAAAACCGCCGCCGCACCGGCCAGTTCAGCCTTCGGCGAGGAGTCTCGGCGGGAGATCTCGCGCTTCTCACACGACAGATCGCCACCCTCGTCAGATCCGGGCTCCCGCTCGAGGAGGCGTTGCTCGCAGTGTCTGAGCAGACTGAGAAGCCGCGGATCCGCAGCATCGTGATGGGGGTGCGCGCCAAAGTGATGGAAGGTCATGCGCTTGCGGACGGCCTGTCCGATTTTCCCATGGTGTTTCCGGAGCTCTACCGCGCCACCGTCGCCGCCGGCGAGCAGTCTGGGCATCTGGACACCGTGCTCGAACGCCTGGCGGACTACACAGAGAGCCGCGAGCAGCTGCGCAGCCGCACGATCAACGCGATGCTCTACCCGGTCCTGCTCTTCGTGGTTTGCGCCGCGATTGTGGCCATGCTGCTGACGTTCGTGGTGCCGAAGATCGTCAAGCAGTTCGAGAACTCTAAAGCGGAGCTCCCCATCCTCACCCAGGGCCTGATCGCCTTATCGGACTTCCTGCGCAGCTGGGGCCTGCTCCTGCTCTGCGCGGCTATCCTCGGAGTCGTTCTGTTCGTTCGCTGGCTGCGCGATCCCGCAGCGCGCCGGCGTTTCCACGCTTTCCTGCTGCGCGTACCGCTCCTCGGCAAGGTCGTGCGGGGGTCCAACACCGCGCGTTTTGCGCGAACGTTCTCGACGCTGACGTCCAGCGCAGTGCCCGTGCTCGAAGCGCTGCGCATCTCAGGCGAGGTGGTCACGAATCTGCCCATGCGAGACGCCGTACAGGAGGCCGCAGCGCGCGTGCGGGAAGGCGCTCCGATCGGCAAGTCCTTGGGAGCCTCGAGAATTTTTCCGCCGATGATGATTCATCTCATCGCCAGCGGCGAAACGAGCGGAGACCTCGAGACGATGCTCGATCGCGCCGCAGCCAATCAGGAGCGCGAAATGGACGCAATCCTCGGCGCCGCCGTGGGATTGCTCGGTCCGCTGATGATCCTGGTCATGGGCGGCATCGTCCTGCTGATTGTACTAGCCATGCTCCTGCCGATTTTCCAGCTCAATCAGCTGATTGCCTGACTCGCAGCGGCGAGCAAGGCGCGCTTGCGGATTGCCGGATGCAAGCGGCTTGCCTATTTGCGGCGAATCGCAGGCCACATATCTCGCTATTGCAGGACCGCAGGCTTCCATTTATATACTCGCGACATTCCAGCTCCCGAACGGACGAGGCTGCGAATAGCATTTCAATCGAGCTAGCGCACCACGGGGAACGCCAGCGTTTGAAGCGCCTTCCGTGCGCCGGACAGATGTTGTTGCAGCCTGCGGGCTTGGTCACTGCATCTTTCAAACAGAGCGATGAACGAGAAGCCGGAAGCAGAAGAGTTTGATGAGGAAGAGGACGACGAGCGCGCCGTCGACGCTGAGGACCTCGACGTCGATCACCTGATCGCCGATCTCGAGAAGCGCAAGAAGTCCGCCGTCAAAACCGGCGAACCTGCCTGGCGCCGTCTAGAGCGGATTCGCGAAGAGCGCGAAACCGCCGCGCGGCTGTCCGATTTCGAGGACTACGACATCGACGAGGACGGCGGCCTCACGAGCAAGCGCAAGTAGCGCACTGCATCCCCCCGCACCTGCGATCTCCTCACGTAGATTTCGGATCGCGCACCCTCCTCGCCTCCTGGCCGCTGGAACATGAGCCGCAGCGGATTCATTTCCGTCGACGATCACCCTCTCCAGGACGCTCCTATCGTCATGGTCGCCAGGTCGTCCAGTTCCACGCCCCGACCAGGCACTCGCTCGCCTACACCGGCGCCCGCTCGTGCGCCAAAGGATGAGTCCCTCGCCGAGATTCGAGCGCACGCCG
>DATAFY010000080.1:0-13186 GCA_036257205.1 Steroidobacter sp.
CGCCCGCATCCGTCTAGATACGATGGAGTGCGACAAGATGACCGAGCTGCCGAACGTGCAGGGATATCACGGCACGTTCACCGACAAGTGCGATCCGGTCGACCAGAAGATCAATTACACGACGCGTGTGTTCTGCGCCAGCGAATTCCATATTCCGCAGCCGAACGACGGACGCGATCTCGACGATCCGTCGAAATACTACTGTCTCTTTACGTGCGTGGACGCTGAGAGCATGGAGCCGCGCTGGCAATGCAAGGTCGACGGCAACATGGACATCGTCGCGACCTCTTACGATGGCAAGCTGGCGTGTTCGAATCAGTACAACACGGAAGGCGGCGCAACGTACGTGAACATGATGTCTGCAGAACGAGACGCCTGCGTGTTCTTCAACGTCGCGCGCATCGAGGCGGCGGTGAAGGAGGGCAAGTTCTTCACCATCGGCAATTCGAAGGTGCCGGTCGTGGACGGCACGCGTGCGGCGAACAGCGATCCGAAGACGGCGTTGACCTGTTATGTGCCCGTACCGAAGAATCCGCACGGCGTGAACATCAGCCCGGACGGCAAGTACTACGCGTGCTCCGGTAAGCTCTCCCCGACCGCTTCGCTCATCGAGCACGCGCTCGTACTCAAGTGGTTCGACGGCGGACTGAAGGATCCCCGGGAGGCCGTCGTGGCCGAACCCGAAATCGGCCTGGGACCGCTGCACTGCGCGTTCGACGGGAGGGGCAACTGCTACACCACGCTGTTCCTCGACAGCCAGATCGTGAAGTGGAACATCGACGCCGCGATCAAGGCGTACAAGGGCGATAAGAGCGCCCAGCCGGTGGTCGATCGCATCGACGTGCACTACCAACCAGGTCACGGCTTCTCCTCGATGGGTGAAACCAAGGAGGCGGACGGCAAGTACTTCATCTCGGACAACAAGTTCTCGAAGGACCGCTTCCTGCCCGTCGGGCCGCTGCATCCGGAGAACTCACAGCTGATCGATATCAGCGGCGACAAGATGAAACTCGTGCACGACGCGCCGGTGTACTCGGAACCCCATGATTCCATCGTGATTCGCCGAGACGTCATCAAGACGCGGCAGATCTACAACATAGACGAGTTCCCGAACGCGGTGAAATCGCCCAAGGATTGCCGCGTGGAACGAAACGGCAAGAAGGCGACGGTGTACCTGACTTCGCAGGCGCCGACCTTCGGCATGGATCAGTTCCAAGTGAAGCGGGGCGATGAAGTCACGATTATTCTCACCAATCACGACAAGGTGCAGGATCTGTCCCATGGCTTTGCGATCCCGCAGTACAACATCAATTTCATCGTGAATCCGCAGGAAACGAAGTCCGTCACGTTCAAGGCGGACAAGCCGGGCGTGTACTGGTGCTATTGCACGAACTTCTGCCATGCATTGCATCTGGAGATGCGCATACGGATGTTGGTGGAGGCCTAGGAAAGCGCTGAACAGCCGACTGGTCCAAGCTCCTTGGGAGCGTTGAGCCAGTCGGCGCGCCCGCGACAATGATGACGAAGCTCCTGCCTCGGTGGTGGGCGGCGCTCTGCGCCCTATGGCTGCTCGGCGCCTGCTTGAGCGCCGCGGCGGGCGAGTCCGGGCGCGCGTACGAAGCGCCGTTGCCTGCGCAGCTTGCGACGGATCCGGATCTGTGTGCGTATGTTCCCTGTCGCGCCGTGATGCCGCAGGCGGGCAGGTTCTCGCTGCGCAAGGGTCACCCGCCGTACGTCGAAGCGTACCGAAGCAAGGAGGATCAACGTGACGGCGAGAAGGGCCGCAAGGGCGAGGAGCGTCACGACCACGAAGAAGAGGGGACGCTCGTCGGGTATATATTTTTGTCGACGGACATCGTCGATATTCCAGGGTATTCCGGCCAACCGATCGTCACGTTGATCGGCATGGACATGCAGGGACGAATCACCGGAACGCAGGTATTGCGTCATGCCGAGCCGATTCTCCTGCTCGGGATTCCCGAATCCGATCTGATCGATTTCATTCGCCAGTACGTCGGAAAATACGTCGGACAGAAGATCGCGATCGGTGCGAGGCGCGGGACGGGCGAAGCCATCGGCGTCGACGCTATCAGCGGCGCCACGGTGACCGTGATCGCCGAGAACCTGGTCATCATGAAATCCGCGATGGAGATCGCCAAGCAGGTGGGCATCGTCAAGCCGACCTTGCGTCCGCAGGCTCGGTTTATCGACCTCGAGCCGCCCAACTGGGCGACGCTCCGCAAGGAAGGCAGCGTGCAGCGCCTTACGGTGCGGGCTCAGGACGTCGGCAAGCCGGCTTCCCCGCGCCCGTATGTCGATTTGTATTTCGGCTATCTCAACGCACCGGCAGTCGGCAAGGCCATTCTCGGCGAAGGCGGATACCGGCGGCTCATGTCAGAGCTCGAAGAAGGCGAGCACGCGATTTTCCTCGTGTCCGACGGAACCGAATCGTTCAAGGGATCGGGGTTCGTGCGCGGCGGAATCTTCGACCGCATTCAGGTCTCACAGGAGACCGACACGTTCACGTTTCGCGATCGAGACTACCAAAACCTCTATGACGTGCGGGCCTCCGACGCCCCCTCGTTCCATGAATCGGCCATCTTCATCATTCGCAGCAAGAGTTTCTCGCCAGCCTACCCATGGAATCTGGCGTTCCTAGCCAACAAAGTGGATACGCGCACGGGCGTGCGCACGTTTTTGACGTTCGAGGAGGAGTACTGGCTTGCAGGGCGACACATCGTCGGGGGCCGTCCGGCCTATGAGCGGCCTGCGGCCGCATGGACTGTGATCTGGCGCAGTCGCGCAGTGGAGATCGGGCTGTTTGCGCTGTTGCTGCTGTCCGCAGGTGCGCTCTACGCCTCGCGCGACTGGCTTGTGCGACGCGCAAATCGCAAAGACAAGCGCTGGGTGTCCTGGCCGAAGTACGCATTGTGGATCGTCAGCATCGGGTTCGCGGGCTTTTACCTCATGGCGCAGCCCTCGATCACTCAGGTGCTCACGTGGTTCCACGCCATCCTGTTCAAGTGGGAGTGGACGCTGTTCCTGAGCGATCCATTCCTATTCCTGTTCTGGATCTTCATCATCGCCACGGTCTTCTTCTGGGGGCGCGGCATGTTCTGCGGCTGGCTGTGTCCCTACGGCGCATTGACGGAGACGGCGTTTCGCGTCGCCGGTTTTCTCGGCTTGAAGCGCTTTCAGTTCCAGCTGCCCCCGCGCATTCACGAAAAGCTGAAATGGGTCAAATACTTCGTGTTTGCAGGACTGCTCGGGGTTTCGTTCTATTCGGTCGGCGCGGCGGAGAAGCTCGCCGAAATTGAGCCGTTCAAGACGACGTTTCTGATCGGGGTATGGAATCGCTCCTGGCCATTCGCGGCGTTCTGGCTCGTGCTGTTCGGCCTTGCATTGTTCATCGAACGGCCCTTCTGCAAATATCTTTGCCCACTCGGGGCGAGTCTGGGCGTGCCATCGACGTTTCGCTGGTGGGGGCTGCGGCGCAAGCAGGAATGCTCGACGTGTCACGCCTGCGCAAAAGCATGCGATTCATTGGCGATCGATGCAAAGGGCCGCATCGATCAACGCGAGTGCCTGCTGTGCCTGAATTGCATGGTGTTTTACTACGACGCGCATGCCTGCCCGCCGCTTGCAAAAGAACGCAAGCAGCGCGCCAAAGCTGGACTTGCGCTGACGCGCATAAGCAAGGACGGCTACTACATTCCGATCAAGACGGAGGCGGCGCCGCCGCGGCCTGTCGCGGCTCAGGCGCCGAAGATCGGGCTGCTGCGATGGCTGCGCCGCGAGCTGATCGATCATCTGATTCCGTGGAATCGCGAATTCCTCAAACATCCTGTTCTGCTGCGGGCGGCAGGGGTGGGGCTGGCGATGCTCGTCACCTGGGTGTGGCTGCTGGGCGCTTCCGGCCGCCTGGGGGCCGGCATCGTTTTGGGGTGGTGGCTCGCCTGGAGCGCCTATGAGCTCGTGATTCGCCTCCAGTGCAAACCGTGGGTGAAAGAGGGTCCGTGGTGGGGGCACACTTTGCGGCCAGCCACATGGCCCGATATGGCCGCTTATGTGGCGATGAAAAACCTTCTGATCGGTGCGGCGTTGTTCCTCCTGATGCGCGGCACGGGCCTGCTGGACTTCCTGCACGCGCTGCCGGGCTTGCGATGGCTCTATTGATGCGTCAAAGCGCGGCGACCTTGCTCGCGTCGGCGTGGATCATGTGGTCGGCACCCTGCGCGGGCGCGCAGCTGCATGTGCAGCCCGGCGAGTCCATCGCAGCGGCGATTTCGCGGGCGCAAGCCGGCGATACGGTCATCGTGACTGCGGGACGATATATGGAGCGCCTGCACATCGACAAGCCGCTTACGCTCAAAGGAATAGGACGACCTACTGTGAGCGGCGGGCTGCAAGGCGATGTTATTCGCATCACTGCGCCCGACGTGACCGTCGAGGGCCTCATCGTGACCGAGAGCGGGGCCGATCTCACCGCGCAAAATGCAGGCGTCTACGTTCAGCCCGGCGCGGATCGGGTCGTCCTCGCCAACTGTGATGTCGCGTACAGTCTGTTCGGAATGTGGATCGAGGGCGTGAAGGACGTACGCGTCGTGAACAACCTGATAACAGGCAAGCGGGACTTTCCGTCTGCGCAACGCGGCAACGGCATCCAGCTTTACAATACGAACGGCGCTCAGATCATCGGCAATCACATCAGTTACGTGCGAGACGGAATCTACGTCGATGTGTCGCACCACGCCGTATTCCGCAAAAACCGCATCCACAACGCGCGTTACGGCACGCACTACATGAATTCCTATTACAACGTTTGGGAGGACAATGAGTCCTACCACAATCGCGGCGGACTCGCGTTGATGGAGACGCGCGATCAGGTTGTGCGCAACAATCGCGCCTGGGGCAACAGCGATCACGGGATCATGCTGCGCACCATTCAGGATTCGACGATCGAGAACAACGTCGTAGCGGGGAATCGGCGCGGCTTTTTCATCTATGACGCCGAGTACAACGTGCTGCGCAACAATCTCGTCGTGGGCAACGATATCGGCGTGCATCTCTGGGCCGGATCGATCAACAACAAAGTGGACGGCAACGACTTCATCGACAACCGCCAGCAGATCAAATACGTGGCCGCAAGCGATCAGACCTGGGGCGCAGAGCAGGGCAACTACTGGAGCAACTACATCGGTTGGGACCGCGACGGCGATGGCGCGGGGGATGTCTCCTACGCCGCAAGCGACGTCGTCGATCGGCTGATCTGGCGCATACCGTCGATGAAATTGTTGTTGAACAGTCCAGCGCTGCAGACCTTGCATCTGGCGGCGCAGCAGTTTCCGCTGCTGCGCGCGCCGAGCATCGTCGATCCCTCACCGCGGATGCATCCCTCTAACGCCCACTGGAGCGACTGGCTTGGCAAACAGCGCCATTGAAATTCGCGGCGCAGTCAAGCGCTACGGCGCCATTGAGGCGGTCGGCGGCGTCGATCTACGCATCGAACGCGGGGAGGTGTTCGGGCTCATCGGCCACAATGGGGCAGGCAAGAGCACGCTGTTCAAAATGATGCTCGGCCTGATCCCTGCGACGGCCGGCGACATACGGATCGATGGGACCTCGATCAACGGCAAGGCGTTCAGGGAGGTGCGGCGCGGCGTCGGGTACCTTCCCGAGAACGTAGTGCTGTACGAGAATCTGAATGGACTCGAGACGCTCGACTTTTTCGCTTCGCTCAAGGGGCTGCGCAACCTCGACGGCCGCGCGATGCTGGAACGCGTCGGACTGGCCGAAGCAGGCGACCGGCGGGTCAAGACTTACTCAAAGGGAATGCGACAACGCCTCGGCTTCGCTCAGGCGCTGCTGGGCGAGCCGCGGCTGATGTTTCTTGATGAGCCGACAAACGGTCTGGACCCGGAAGGTATTCGCGAGTTTTACGGCCTGCTGCGTGAACAGCGCGATCGGGGGGCGACGATCGTTCTCACATCGCACATCCTTTCGGAGATTCAGGAGCGCGTCGACCGGCTGGCGATCATGAAGACCGGCAGAATTCAGGCGCTGGGCGCAGTGTCCTCGCTGCGCGAACAGATGCGCCTGCCGCTCCTGTTCGAGTTGCGGTTGGCGCCGGGCGCCGAGGATGCGGTGCGCGCCGCCCTCACGGGCGTGGATGCGAGCGCATTCAGCCTGCGCGGCGAGCGCGCCACGGTGCAATGTCCGCGGGAATCGAAGATGAGGATGGTGGCGGCGATCTGCGGGTTGGGGGCGCATATTCTGGATGTGCAGATACGCGAGCCGTCGCTCGAGGACGTGTTTCTGGGGTATTCCGGATAATCATGGAACTGCGACCGATCGGAATTCTTGCGCGCAAGGAGTTTCGCGACCGCATTCGCAATCGATGGGTGCTTGCGGTCGCGCTGATTTTTACTGCGTTCGCGCTGGTGATCGCGTACTTCGGTTCGGCGCAGCAGGGCGCGGTCGGCTTTCACGGGATCGAGGCGACCATCGCCAGTCTCGTGAGCCTCGTCATTTATCTCGTACCGTTGATCGCGCTGATTCTCGGGTTCGACGCCGTGGTGGGCGAGCGCGAGCGCGGGTCGTTGGATCTGTTGCTCTCCATGCCGCTCACACGGCTGGAATTGCTGCTGGGCAAATTTCTCGGATTGTCAGCGGCATTGACGTGCTCGACAGTGATTGGATTCGGAGTCGCAGGCGCCGTGCTCGCCTACTGGCAGCCGACAGCGTCGATCTATCACTACGTGGGATTCGTTTTGAGCTCGGTGCTCTTCGGCATGTCGTTTCTAAGTCTCGCGGTCGCCGTGTCGGTCGTGGCGTCTGATCGCGCACGCGCGAGCGGCGCCGCGATCGCGCTATGGTTCTTTTTCGTGTTGGTGTACGACCTGCTGCTGCTGGGCGGCCTCGTGGCGACCGGCGGGGAGTACGGTGCCGAGGCGACGCCTTACTTATTGCTGCTCAATCCCGCGGACGTCTATCGTATTCTGAATATTTTCGGCCTCGAGGATCTGCGCACGATGTACGGGCTCACCACCGTTTTCCCGGCAGAGCTCGCGAGTCCGGCATTGCTCGGCGCCGTGATGCTCGCGTGGATCGCGGCGCCGCTCGCCGTTGCATCATGGAGATTTCGAAAATGAGTTTTCTGCGTCGCCGCCGGGCAGTTCTGATTCTCTTCGGCGCTTTGCTCGCCGCCTGCGGTCAGGCCGAGAAAACGAAGACAGCGCCCGTGAAAATCGGCAGCGACGCCTATTGCAGCCTCGACGGCATGCTGCTCCACGACTATCCAGGCCCCAAAGCGCAACTGCACTACACGCAGGGCCAGCCCGATGTCTTTTGCGATACCGTCGAGATGTTCGCCGTTTATCTGCGCCCGGAAGAACAGAAGCGCGTCACAGCCTTGTACGTTCAGGATATGGGCAAGACGGATTGGGACCATCCGCTCGATCACTGGATTGATGCGCGCTCTGCATTCTATGTCTCTGGATCCAAACGTCTTGGTTCGATGGGGCCCACGCTGGCGTCTTTCGCTCGAGAAACGGACGCACGGACTTTCGCGGCAGCCGAAGGCGGCGACGTTCTGCGGTTCGCCGATCTGACGCCCGATATGGTCACGCTCGACGGCGGCGTGCTCAAGGACAAAACGATGTGAGAGCCTGGGAATGAAGACTTTCTTTGACAAGATGCCCTATGAGCTGGCGATGAGCGTCGAGCAGCTCAGCCGCCTGGCCTACGAGCTACGCGAGAATCGCAGCAAAATCCTGGCGCAGTACGGCGTGTCGGATGAGGTCGAGCTGCTCGAGCGCATGCGCACAGGTCAAGCCCCTGAGCATCCGACCTATGAGCATTACCTCGGGTTGCGCGTTCTCGCCGACTCGCGTGATGCGGTCCGCACTGAGATCCAGAACATGTTGAGCGCGAGACGAAACGCATGACGCTGCACCTAGTGCTCAAGGAGGAAATCGAGCGGCGTTATGCCGATCGTCTGCGCGAAGCGACGCAACTGAGTCAGGACGCCATCGTGCTGAAGCTGATGAACGGCGCGGTCATTGAATTTCGATGGGCCAATGAGCGCGAGTACGCCGTGAGTTGGCGATGGGGCGATGCGATGCTAAGGATCGACACGGCGCCCTTGCATCCTGAATTGGCGACGTTCCCGAACCACCTTCATGACGCGGATGGCGCGTTGCGCGCTGATCCGATTACGCAGTGCGGAGCGGATCCGCTGGAGAACGCCGGGCGCCTCATCGATGCGCTTGCTGCAGATCCGATGCTGCGGCCCGCGTAGGGGCGAGATTTGGCGCCGGGAGGAAGGAGGCCGCGAGGGCCGGCCTCCTTCGCATAGCACTATTGCGCCTGAGAACCCATGTAGTCGACGGCGCTCTTCACTTGATCGTCCGTGAGTGATGGATTGCCGCCCTTGGCAGGCATCATCCCCTTCGAGCCTGTAAAGCCTTCCAGCGCATGCTTGTAAAGCGTGTCCTTGCCCTGCGCCAACCGCGGCTCCCACTCGGCCTTGTCGGTCACCATCGGCGCACCGCCCGCGCCCGTGCCGTGACATAGAAAGCAGGTCTGTTTGTATACGGGCTCGCCGCCGCTGGCACTCGCCGCCGGGGCGGCGTCAGGGGCTTGCTCTGGCGCGTCGGACGTCTGCGCCGTTGCTGCCGGTTCACTGGGCGCCGCCGGTTCACTGGCTGCGGGGGAAGCCGGCTGCGTCTCCTGCTTGCCGCACGCGGCGACCGCAGTAATTGCGAGCAGGGGCAACAGGACTCGTTTGAGCATCGTAGTACCTCTCAGGTTGTGGGGAAAATCGGACCAGATTGTCTGGTCGGCGGCGTCCGTGTCCAGCGGAACTCCCGAAGTGCACATCGTACTGACGCGTGCGGGTACGGAGTAGCGCCGGGCGAGGGGTTTGGATGCAACGTCGTGATTAGTGACTACTGACGAGTGAGCAGACGGGGTCTACTGTGCCGTCTACGTCATACAAGGCGTCGCACTCAACGAGGCTGCTCGCGATGAAGGGCTTTGTCGACGATATTGAAGAGCTCACCAAAAAGAATGCCGATTTTCGGCGCGTGCTGTACACGGCGAAGCAGATGCAATTGGTGCTGATGTCGTTGCGCCCGGGCGAAGAGATCGGCGAGGAAGTCCATCCGGACCGCGATCAGTTCTTTCGTGTGGAAGCAGGCAGCGGCGAGATCTGGATCGACGCGGTGAGGACGCAGATTCACGGCGATATGGCCATGATTGTTCCTGCCGGAGCCGGGCACAACGTGAAAAACACAGGGAGCGAACCGCTCAAGCTATACACGATCTACGCGCCGCCTGAGCATGCGGACGGGACCGTGCACGCGAGCAAAGAGGCGGCGGAGGCGTCGCAAGAGCACTTTGACGGCAGGACGACCGAGTAGGACGTGTCGGCTGGGGCCGCCTTAAGCGCTCGCTGTACGCGCGCGTGCGAAGCGCCTAGCGCCGCTGGCCAGGCGGCGAGCCCTGATGAAAGGTCTGGCGCAGCGCGTTGCGCAATTCAGGCCCGTCCTTGTGACCATGTATCTCCGTTGCGTGCCTGGCGGCTGCTTCCAGCAACTCAGTCTCACTATCCGCCGCAATGATTGCGGTGCAATGGCCCTCGCTCGGAAGTTCCCCACAATCGGCGTAGAGGCGCTCCATATGAACCTCCGGGGCTGAGATTCGGGGCCTCCTTATAGTCCCGCACGGGTTGGATCACCGTAAGGGAAAGCCGATAGCCCGAGCTAGGCGAGCGTGGGGGCCGCGCTCATGCCGGCGGCGCAGCCAGTGCGGCCGGTGAGCCGGCTGCGGATCACGCCGCACTCGTTGCCGCGATGAACTGCTCTGTGTGGAAATCCACGTCGCCGAACGTCAAGTCGATGGCGGTCAGCCGCTTGAAATGATGACTGATCATCATCTCATCGGTCATGCCCATGCCGCCGTGCAACTGAATGGCCTGTTGCCCGATGAAGCGCCCTGCCTGACCGATGACCACCTTCGCGGCTGACAAGGCCTTGCGCCTTTGCATGGGCTCCGGATCCAGGCATTTGATCGCCGCCAGATAGCTCATCGACTTCGCTTGCTCGCCGTGGATGAACATGTCGGCCATGCGGTGCTGGAGAACCTGGAATTTTGCGATCGGCTGTCCGAACTGTTTGCGGCTCTTCGTGTACTCGAGCGTCGCCGCGTTCATCGCTTGCATGACGCCGACGGCTTCCGCGCACAGTGCGCTCAACGCGACTTGGTGCGCGTTTTCGATCGCCGGATACGCTTTGCCTTCTTCCCCGACGCGATATGCTGCGCTGACTTTGACGCTCTTGAGCTCTATGTCCGCCGCACGTTGCCCATCGAAGGTGCGATAGTCGATCACTTTCACGCCGGGCGAGGTCGGATCGATTCGGAAGACGCAAACCCCGTCGGCGTCGCTCGGCTTACCGCTCGTTCGGGCGGTCACCAGCAACTCATCGGCCGCGCCGCCGTAGGCAACAACGCTCTTTCGCCCGTCGAGCACGTACGCATCGCCGCTTCTCTCGGCGCGTGTTGCGACCTGGTTGAGTTCCCCGCGCGTATTGGGCTCCTGGTGTGCAAGGACGATGATGCGCTCGCCGGATGCGACGGCCGGCAGGAGCTCCGAGGCCGCCTTCGCGTCGTCGGTCCTGGTCAGGAACGCCGGCGTCAGCACGGCGGCGCTCAGATAGGGCTCCAGCACAAGGCCTTGGCCGATCGCATTCATCACCAGCATCGTTTCGACCGGACCGCCGCCGAGCCCGCCGTGCTCTTCAGGCACGTTGACGCCGGCGATGCCCAGTCCTGCGAGCTCGCGCCACATCTCGCGGCTCCAGCCGGCCTTCGAATTGAGAATTTCACGGCGTCTTTCGAACGTGTAGTGCTCTCGCACGAAACGCTGTACCGCATCCGCGAGCAATCGCTGCTCTTCAGAGAAATTGAAATCCATGGCTGCCTGTCAAGCGAAATGTCTAAATGACGACCACATCAAAATGAGATGCGAGCTCGTTCAAAGTCCCAGAACCATCTGGGCGATGATGTTGCGCTGAATCTCGTTGGATCCGCCGTAGATCGAAGTCTTGCGGACGTTGCAATACGTCGACGCGAGCGGCGCCGCGTAGTCCGGTCCAACGATGCTCGACAGATCACCCTCTTCGCGCGAGGCGCGCTGAAAGGGCAGCGCGTAGGGTCCCACCGCATGCATCATCAGTTCGCTCAGCGTCTGCTGAATCTCGGTGCCCTTGATTTTCAACACTGAGGCTTCCGGTCCAGGCGCGCGATTCTCCGCCTCAGCGGACAGCGCTCGAAGATTGGTGATCTCCAGAGCCATCAGGTCAATCTCGACCTGCGCAATTCGCGCTGCAAACAGCGGGTCTTTCATGAGGGGCCGGCCATTCTTGATTTCCTGGCGCGCGATGTCTTTGAGCCGATCGAGATTGCGCTTGGATGGGCCCACCTCCGCGATATTCGTGCGCTCGTGCCCAAGCAGGAATTTGGCGTAGGTCCAACCTTTGTTCTCTTCGCCGATCCGATTCTCGACGGGCACTTTCACGTTCTCGAACCAGACCTCGTTCACTTCATGCGATCCGTCCATCAGGGTGATCGGCCGCACAGTGATGCCGGGGCTCTTCATGTCGATGAGCAGGAATGAGATGCCCTGCTGCGGCTTAGGCGCATTCGGATCGGTGCGGACTAGGCAGAAAATCCAGTTGGCGTGTTGACCGAGCGTGTTCCAGGTTTTTTGACCGTTCACGATGTAGTAGTCGCCCTGGCGCTCCGCTCGGGTTTTCACAGAGGCGAGATCGGAACCAGCGCCCGGCTCGGAGTAGCCCTGACACCACCAGTCCTCGCCGCTCAAGATCCGGGGCAGGAAGCGCTTTTGCTGCTCTGGCGCGCCAAACGCCATGATTACTGGGGCGACCATCTTCAAGCCGAAAGGAATCGTGCGCGGCGCCCCAGCGGCCGCTGCCTCCTCGTCGTATATATGCAATTGCACAGGATCCCAGCCAGCGCCGCCGAACTGTTTGGGCCAGGCGGGCGCCGACCAACCTTTCTTGTAGAGGATTTTTTGCCAGCGGGTGTAATCCTCCGCTCGGACGGACATGCCGCTGTTGATCTTCTGGCTGATGTCGACGGGGAGCTCCTCGCGCAGGAACGTTCGCACCTCATCACGAAACGCCAGCTCATCAGGGGTGAAATTCAAGTCCATAGCGGCTTGCCCTTCGAAAATAAATAACGATGATGCCGTGGAGCGTCGCACTGCGGAATGACGCAGCTCAAACGGATCGGGATCATAGGTGCGGCTCGATACACCCTGCAACCGAATGTATGCGCGGCAACGCGGAGAGTTTGGATAGTTGGCCAAGGCGAGGCGCAGCAGGCCCCGCTACTTGGAGAATTGTATACAATGAAATCCGTTACTTCGTGAAAGGTGTGCTAGGTTCTAGCCAAATTCTGGTCTGCATTGTGGAATCTGTGGCGTGCGCCGCACAGGAACGAACAAAAAAATAGTTGCGGATCATGCCCCCCAAGCACTTCGACTTCTGGCCGACCGGCCTGCCGCACGCTCTGGCATCGCCGGCGACCAATCTCTTTTACAACGCGGAAGTCTCGGCGAGGCGTTACCCGGACAAGCCGTTCATCGTTTTCTTCGAAAGCGAGGTGACGTTCGGGCAATTCAAGGACGAGGTGGAACGACTCGCCGGATTCCTGCAGCAAGACTGCGCACTTGAGAAAGGCGACCGCGTTCTGCTGGCGATGCAGAACAGTCCGCAATTCATCATCAGTTACTACGCAATCCTGCGGGCGAACGCGATCGTCGTGCCGATCAACCCGATGAGCGTGACGAGCGAACTGTCGCATTACGTGCAAGACAGCGGTGCGCACATGGCGCTCATCGCGCAAGAGGCCTACCCACAGCTCAAGCCTCTTGTGGGCGAGCGGCTCAAGCACGTTATTGTGGCGGCGTACGGGGATTACGCGAATCGAGCGACTAACCTGCGTATGCCCGAGGCGGTCGCCGCGCCGCGGCAGGACATCACGGATCGGCGCGTCACGTTGTGGGCGGACGCGTTGGCGCTCGCGCGCCGTCCGGGCGCACTCACCATGGGTCCGGACGATCTCTGCGTCATTCCGTACAGCTCAGGGACGACTGGTCGGC
>DATAFY010000184.1:0-2912 GCA_036257205.1 Steroidobacter sp.
CAGCCCGACCCCGTCGTGTTGGCTCGCAGACGCGAAGATGTCCGCTACCGCCAGCGCACGGTGCTTCTCCTCATCCGAGGTCTGACCGAGAAGATGGACGCGCTCGCTCACATTGAGCTGCGCCGCACGTTCGCGAATCGCCGGGGCGTCTGGGCCATCGCCAACGATGAGCAAATGCGCATCGGTTCGCTGCACGCGTGCAAGCGCCTCAACGAGTTGAGTCGTCGCCTTGCGTGGTATGAGTCGCCCGATCGTGATCATCACGAATGCGTTATCAGGAATCCCGAACACGGCGCGTGATGCGGGCGAAACGTGAGGAGGCCGCTCAATCCCGAGAGGAATCAGTTCGACGCGGCGATTGACGCCGTAGATGTCGTTCACGTGCTTCACCGTGTCTCGGGATTGGGCGATAACTGCATCTGCCCGCAAAATCAGCCACCTTACGACTGACCGCAACGCCGCGTGTCGATGCGGTGAGCTGCGCTTGCTTGGATCGAAGAGATCGCCGCCGTGCACGGACAGAACGTTCGGCGTGCGACGCCAGCGCGCGAGCGCATGACCCAGTGGGCCGGACGGTATGACGAAATGCGTGTTGACGAGGTCGAAAGCGCCGCGCAAGGCGAAACTTCGCGCGAACCCGCTCGGCAAATAGGCGAGCATCGAGGGAAAATTGGCAACCGAGAGGCTGCGTCGGAAGAAAACAGGCGCTCGCACGACTCTCACCCCGTGATCGTCGCTGCGGGCGGGCAGGCCGGCAGCTTGTGATGTGAGCACGGTCACCTCATGGCGCGCGGCCAGATGACGCGCGAGCGCAGCCATAACTACGCCGCCGCCGCCGCCGAGCGGCGGATACTCGTAGTTGCAGAAGAGAATCTTCATTGATGACTGATCGAGCAAATTCTGTGCCGAAGCGAGGATGTTCACACCGCAGGCATGACAGGTATTCGGTGCGAACTAAGAGCCGGCCGCGGAACAAGCCCGAGTCGCGCCGTATTTACACCCACTGGCATCACCGTCTCCCGCCAATGAACGTTCACCCGCTCAATCCCGGACTTGATGCGCCGCACCGACGATTGGCTGCGCGGCTCGAGCCGTTCGACTCCTATTGGCAGGCGCCCAAGGACGTGGAGGGCGGGTATAAGGCATTCGCGGCGTACTACCGGGCGAACTATCTCGGACGGCTGCCGCAGGATCGTGGAGCCCGTATTCTCGTGATCAGTTGCGGGCCCGGCTATCTTGTGAACGTTCTCGAGAAGGCTGGATACCGAGACGTCCTCGGGATCGACTCTGACGCAGCCAAGATCGAGCATGCGCGAGGGCGCGGTCTGCCCTGTGAAGCGGCGGAAGCGTTTCCTTTTCTGGAGCGATGCCGGGAAGAGTTCGACGTGATCATTCCCGAGCAGGAGCTCAATCACCTCACGCATGAGGAGACGATCGATTTTCTGCAGCGATGCCACGCTGCGCTCAAGCCCGGTGGACGCATCGTGGTCTACGCAATGAACGGCGCGAATCCGTTCGTCGGCTCAGAGAACCTCGCCCACAATATCGATCATTTCTATCTGGTCACTGAGTACAGCCTCACTCAGCTGCTAGAGCTGGGCGGTTTCCGCGACGTGCGTCCATTCGCGTTGCAGCTGTACGTGTTCTGGAAGAACCCTCTCAACTACCTCGGCCTCGCCGCCACAAAGACGCTCGAATTCATGATGCGCATCATTTTCAAAATGTATGGAAAGAACGTGCGCGTGCTGAGCAAAAAGGTGGCCGCGCTAGCGGTCAAGTAGTTGTTCTGCGCTTGGTCGTTCTGTTGGACTGACTTACGCGGGCGCCCGAGCCTAATCATCATCCCTGATCGTCGCAGTAGCCGAGCTCACGGCGCCCAGGCGTGCGCCGGAGACGCCGTGGAGCGTCACGGTAAAGGTCTCGTCTTTCTCCTTGAGCAGGTCATTGCGCAATGGCACATAGATCGCCCGCTGGCCCTGACCGTCGGCGAATTCGACGGATCCTGCTGCGTTGGAAGAGAAGTCGGTGCCGGCGTCGGCGGCGCCGCTGACGGCGCGCCACCGGATCCGGGCGCGGCCGGAGAGCGGTTGTGACCGATTTATCACGAATACCGCAGCAACCGAGCTTTCACTGGTGATGATGTCGCTCGATTCGAACGAAATTTCGCTCAAAGGACTCTTGAGTTGACGCGGCGGCGTTTTCTCGACGGTCGCTGCCCGTTCTTCCTGAGCGTGGGTAGGAGTCGGCGCTGCGCTCGTGGCGGATTTTGCCTCCGTGCGCTCAAGTGTGCTGCGCATACTGGAGACGCTCGGCGACGCGAGTGGCGCGCCCATGAATCCGGAAGGGGGGAAGGCGCCGTCCGTCGGTTCAGAAATGACAACCGGGTTCTCGCCGCCGTCAGTGGCGGTCTGCTGTTCGCCCTGAGGTCTGATGGCGAAGAACGCGACCGCGAGGGCGCACGCGGCAAACAGGAAGAACCCCCAACTGCGCTGGGGCGGTGTGAACTCGTCCTGCGCTTCGGGTAGCGCGCTCGGCGTGAACGCGCGCGCAGCGGCGATCGAATGGACGGCTGTGCCCAAGCTCTCTGACTCTTTCGGAGCCAGCGCGCTCGCAAGGGTTTCGACGTCGTCAGGCCGCCGATCCCGCGTCCACGAAAGGGCGGAGAGCAACGTCAGCCATTGAGCAGGCGACAGGCTCCAGGCGCGCGGGGGCAGACAACCTTCATCCCGGGCGTGCACCGAGGAGCGACGTTCGAAAGGATGCCTCCCTGTCAGCAGCTCGTACGCGACGCATGCAAGGCTGAAGACATCGTCGCGCGGCTCCGGTATCTGACCGTCCAGGACCTCGGGGCTCGCGTAGGCGGGCGTGCCGGCCGGCAGACGCGAGTCCGCGCTGCTTGGGGCGGCTGCGGC
>DATAFY010000234.1:0-5364 GCA_036257205.1 Steroidobacter sp.
GTTGATCAGGACGCACGCAGACGAGGCTGCGAGCGACGAAGAAGTGCAGAGGTCTTCTCAAGTCGGTTCGTGGCAAGCGCGGGGAGACGCCGCAAGTGAGCACTTCCGACGTTTAAATTGATGGTTTTCTGCCGGCATACCGCGCGCGTTCGCGCGCTAGTGGTTCAACGGGCCACGCCGCTTCGCGGCGGGCGTATGCGCCGGTATACTGCGCGCAGCATTTTCCAGCCTTTCTTTTCTGGACAGCCTTTCTTTCTCTGGAGTTTCTGTGAGCGCAAGCGACCGAAAATTCTTCGATAATTTTATGCTCGTGGTGGGCGCTCTCATCGGGGTCGCAGCTCTGTTGTATGTGCTCGCTCGCGTCGTGTCCGCGAATACGCAGGAGAAACAGATTGCTCAGGATCCGGCCGTGAAGGCCGCAGTTGCGGATCGCATCGCGCCGGTCGCGAAAGTAGCGGTCGCAGGCCAAGACAATTCCGCTCTGGCGCCCGTTGAGCAAGCGGCCCCGGCAGCTGCCGCCGATCTCTCCGGGGAAGCGGTGTTCAAGATGGCTTGTGTCGCCTGCCACGGGGCCGGCGTGGCCGGGGCTCCGAAGTTCGGCGACGCTGCGGCGTGGAAACCGCGCATCGCGAAAGGCACCGACCTCCTGCGCAAACATGCGATCGAGGGATTCCAGGGCGAAACCGGATTCATGCCGCCGAAAGGCGGGCGCCCCGATCTTTCCAACCAGTCGATCATCAACGCAGTCGATTACATGGCGGCGGGCTCAAAGTAGTCGAAGATTGCGATCCGAGTCTCTCTGGTCCTGAGTCCGTCTCGAGTCTCCCCAGCGCCCATACATGCGCCCAGCCGCTTTTAGGTTATGGGCGCTGCAACCTGCGGCGTGTCCATGAGGGCAGCGTCGGCGCGGTCGGCTATCGTCCGCGTCAGACAGAGGTGAACGCCGAACTTCGTCGCGCAGCACAAGCGCTCGGTCTGCTGACTGTCAGATGCGTTGCGCTCCCCCGCAGCCTCCGCTCACGGGCGCCAGCCAAATGAGCGCCGGCCGCGTTCGGGGCGCTTGCGACGTGAACTCAGCGATGTCAGGCCTGCTCGCCTGCATCTTCCCCTGTCGCTGGTTTCGCTTCTAGCGCGGCCAGCCGTCGTTCGAGCGCTTCGAGCTTCTCTCGCGTGCGCTGCAGCACCGCGGCCTGCACATCGAATTCCTGACGCGACACCAGGTCGAGCTTGGCTAAACCCGCCTGCAGGACGGCTTTGAAGTTATCCTCCAGGTCGCGACGCAGAGCGGCGACGCCGGGAGGAACTGCAGCGGACAGGCGTTTGGCGAGATCGTCGATGAAACGTGGATCCATAAGGAACGGGCGAGGCCGGAGGTTAGGGAGAACTGGGCTCGAGGCTCAGGACCATCGATCCGACTCTAGGGGCAGCCCGACGCCGTGGCAAGCGCGCACGCGCACCAGCGCGAACGCCCGGGACGCATTCCGCGCCCCTTCTTGAAGCAACCACGAAGAACGGTGCACCAGATCGGTGCGAATTCTCAAATGCGAATACGGACGCACGCCGTGTCCGGTCCACGAAGCCGTGGCATGGAAGATGCAATTTTCGATGCGACGCGAGGCGACCCGTGCTCCGTGAGCGCGTCCCGAAGTACGAAGGGGAACATGAGATGAAGCTAATTACCGCGATCATCAAGCCGTTCAAGCTCGACGATGTTCGTCAGGCCGTGGCGGACATCGGCGTGCAAGGCATCACGGTGACGGAAGTTCAGGGATTTGGGCGGCAGCGCGGTCACACCGAGCTCTATCGAGGCGCGGAGTATCGCGTCGACTTTCTGCCGAAAACGAAGATCGAGCTGGCGGTGGAGGACGACGTCGTCGAACAGGTCGTCGAAGCGATCACAAATGTGGCGCGGACCGGAAAAATCGGGGACGGCAAGCTCTTCGTATCCGATCTCGAAGAAGCGGTGCGCATCCGCACGGGAGAGACTGGCGTCGAGGCCGTTTGAGTTCCGACGACCGCCTGGCGACGGCGACAGCGAATCTCTTCGTAGGAGAAAGATAGTGAAAGGACTTTGGGGCACGAGCTCCGCGCTCATTTGGAGCATGGCGCTGCTCGCATTAGGGCTCATCGGGTCTGGAAGGTCATGGGCGCAGGAAATCTTGCCGGTGGGACCCGCCGCCGAAACAGCCTCTTTGCAGGCTCCCTCCAGCGACCATGCGATCGCGCAGTCCGCGGCGACCGTCGCTTCAGCGCAGGCTGATGGGCCGGCGCCGAACAAAGGCGACACGACGTGGATGATGGTAGCCACGCTGCTCGTCATTCTCATGGCGGTTCCCGGTCTGGCGCTCTTCTACGGCGGGCTCGTCCGCAGCAAGAACATGCTCTCCGTGCTGATGCAGGTCCTCGTTACGTTCTCGTTGATCGTGGTGTTGTGGGCCATTTACGGCTACAGCCTGGCGTTCACGACGGGCAACGCGTTCTTCGGCGGCTTCGACCGCGTGCTGTTGAGCGGAGTGTGGGACAACGTCGCAGGCACGTTTGCCAACGCCGCTACGTTCAGCCGCGGCGTGTACATTCCCGAAATCGCGTTCGCGGCCTTCCAGGCCGCATTCGCAGGGATCACGTGCTGCCTAATCGTCGGCGCTTTCGCCGAACGAATGAAGTTCACTGCGGTGCTGTTGTTCATGGTCCTGTGGTTCACGTTCAGCTACGCGCCGATGGCGCACATGGTCTGGTTCTGGGCCGGTCCTGACGCTTACGCAGGACTGGACGCAGCCAAAGCGAGCGAGGTCACGGCCTCCGCAGGGCTGCTCTGGCGCTGGGGTGCGCTCGATTTCGCCGGCGGCACGGTCGTGCACGTCAACGCGGCGACCGCGGGCCTTGTCGGCGCCTACATGGTTGGCAAGCGCATCGGCTTCGGGCGCGAGGCTTTCACACCGCACTCGCTCACGCAGACGATGGTCGGCGCATCGTTCCTGTGGGTCGGCTGGTTCGGCTTCAATGCCGGATCCGCGCTGGAAGCAAACGGGTTCGCGGCGCTCGCGTTCATCAATACGCTGGTTGCGACCGCGGCTGCGGTGCTGTCGTGGTCGCTGGGCGAGGCGATCATGCGCGGGAAGGCTTCCATGCTGGGGGCCGCCTCCGGCGCCGTGGCGGGTCTGGTCGCCATTACGCCCGCCGCTGGACACGTGGGCGTGGCGGGCGCGCTCATCATCGGCCTCGTCGCAGGCGCAGCCTGCCTGTGGGGCGTCAGCGGCCTCAAGAAAATCCTCGGAGCGGATGATTCTCTCGACGTGTTCGGCGTGCACGGCGTAGGCGGCATCGTCGGGGCGCTGCTGACCGGCGTGTTCAACTCCCCGAACCTGGGCGGCCCGAGTGCGATGGCGGACTGGACCACAGTGACGATGATCGCGCCGGATGCGTATTCCATCGCCGGACAGCTGTGGATCCAAACCAAGGCAGTGCTTCTCACCATCGTGTGGTCCGGGATCGTCGCCGCCGTCGCTTACAAGATCGTTGACCTGACGATTGGGCTGCGCGTTTCGGAAGAGGACGAACGCGAAGGCCTCGACACAACCGCGCACGGCGAGCGCGCGTACAACTTCTGATTCGCACAGGGCTGAGGGCCGGCCCTCCGGGGCGAGCCTGAAACGGGCGCTTCGGCGCCCGTTCCCTTTGGGCGGCCCAGGCGCGCGTGATCCAGCGCACAATCCTCAACGCTCTCGAGGACTGTCTTAATCCGGTCCTGGTTGAGCCCTGATACACTCTTGTGAGCAACGCTCGCGGCGCGCAACTATTTGAATCCGTTGCGTCAGGCGAACCTTTCAACCGGAGCGCTGGAGACCGACCATGCTGCGATCCCTGATCATCCTCTCTCTGGTTGCCTCAGCGACGGCCTCACAGGCCGTGGCGGACGTCTACAAGTTCAAGGACGAACAGGGCAACATCCTGTACACAGACAAGCCGACCACGCTTCCGGCCGAGCGGCTTAACGTCCAATCGCAGAAAACCGACGTTGTGGCCGTGCAGTCGCGTCAGGAAGCGGAACTCAAGCGCCTGCAGGAAAACTCGCGCACGCACAATGAGTCCGCCAACCAGCGCAGCGAGCGCCAGAACGCGGAGCAGCTGACCGCGAAAGACAAGGCCGAGCGCTGCGTCAAAGCCCGTGAGCGTTATGATTCGTACATGGCCTCTCAGCGACTCTACGAAGAGCAGCCGAACGGCGAGCGCCGCTTTCTGAGCAGCGAGGAGATCGACGGCGCGCGCGCCTCCGCCAAGTCCGCCATGGATGCGATGTGTCAGTGAGCCTGCGCGTCGGTTTCGTCGGCTTGGGCGCCATGGGCATGAGCATGGCGCGCAATCTCCACAAGAGAGGCCTACTGAGCGCCGTCTGGAACCGCACCAGCGCCAAAGCTGAAGCGCTTGCTCAGGAGACCGGCTGCGGCGCTGTCGCGCATCCGGCCGACCTGGCGCAGCGGGTCGACGTCGTCGTGATCTGCGTATCTGCGGACGCGGACGTCCTCTCCATCATCGATGCGATGCTGCCCGCAATCCGACCCGAGGCCATCGTGATCGATGCCTCGACTGTGAGCGCCGACACGGCGCGCTCGGCTGCGCATCGCCTGCGCGAACGCGGCGCCTATTTTCTCGATGCGCCCGTGAGCGGCGGAGTCGAAGGAGCTCGCGACGCAACCCTTGCCGTTATGGTCGGAGGGGACGAAAGCGCGTTTGCAAGAGCGCTGCCCGTCCTGCAGGCGCTAGGTCGGACTGTCACGCATTTCGGCGCAAGCGGCGCGGGACAGGCGGCAAAGGCGACCAACCAGATCATGTGTGCGGGCGTCATTCAGGCGGTCGCTGAAGCAATGGCGTTCGCCAAATCCGAAGAGCTGCCGTTGGACCGTCTCATCGAAACTCTCGGTAAAGGCGCCGGCGCGAGCTGGTATTTCGTGAATCGCGCGCCGAACGTCCTGCGCGGGAGCTATCCGGCCGGATTCCGCGTGAAGCTTCACGAAAAGGATCTCAAAATCTGCCGCGCGATGGCCGCCCGTCATGGCGTGCAGTTGCCCTTGATCGAAATGACGCTGGTCCACTATCGCCGGCTCATCGAACAGGGTTACGGCGATGAGGACATCTCCACGCTCTTCCGCCTCAAAGAGGCGATGTTCAAGAACGCGCAGGAATCTACGCCGGATGCGGATGTTCCACCGCAAGGCGCTTACTGAAACGCGACTGCGCCGCCGAGCGCTTTAAGGGACGCTGCGATGTGGAGCAGTCGAAAATCAGAGGATTCTTAGTCGTCGGGGCGCACTATCCGGCATTCGACGCTCGCTGCAGCGCGCTTTTTACTCTCAATGGCTCAGCCTG
>DATAFY010000377.1:0-2895 GCA_036257205.1 Steroidobacter sp.
GCGACCTTTGCGGACGGCCCGCCGCACGTCATCTTCGACGAGCTGCGCAACGAACGCCCGGTGTACGGTCAGCCGAACCCATTCGGTGGTACGGCATGGTCCCTGACGCGCTATGCCGATGTCCGCATGGTTGCAACCGACAGTGAGCGGTTCACGTCCACCCAGGGGATGCACTATCCCAACTTGCGCGACCATGCCAAGCACAAGGTCGACAACATCATGTTCAACGACCCGCCGCGACATACTCGCCTGCGAACGTTTGCCGCCAAGGCGTTCTCGGCTCCGGTCGTCAGGCGGTTCGACGGCTGGATACGGGAGATGTGCACCGAGATCATCGACAACGTGTTCGAAGAGCAGCGACTGGACATCATCCCTGTAATCGCATCCGCGCTGCCTGGTCAGGTGATCGCCAAGGTGATGGGCGTTCCCGATCACGAACGTCACCTGATCGTGAAGTGGGCCAATACTATCTTCGGGCGCCTCGACCCCAGTATCGGCATCGAGAAGTCCATCGCAGCGGTCAAGGAGTGCGAGGCATACGCGTTCGAACTACGCGAGCGCAAGCTGAAAGAGCCCGGCACTGACATGGCGACCGAGCTCGCGCACGCTTCCAGAGGCGGCGCCGATATCACTGACAGAGAGTATTCGGAAATGGTCAGCTCGCTGATCATCGCCGGCTACGAGACCACACACACACTGATTGCTCAAAGTCTGGTGTTGATAGCGAAGGATCCAGAGGTCCGGCGCCAGGTGGAGACCGCCGCAGATGGACAGATGGCGCCGGTCGTCGAGGAGCTACTGCGCTATGTGTGCCCGGTCATGCACATGGGTCGTACGGCCAAGCAGGATCTCGTTCTGAATGGCCAGGAGATCGCCGCCGGCGATTTCGCGCTCATGTGGTTTACAGCCGCCAATCGCGATCCCGTGGTTTTCGAGGATCCGCATCGATTCTTCGTCGCTCGTCCGCGCCACCCTCATGCCAGCTTCGGCGCTGGCGGTCCGCACATCTGCCTGGGCGCCCACCTGGCGCGACTCGAAGGGCAAATTCTGCTGGAGGAGATGAACAGGCGAAATCTTCGGCTCGAACTCGACGGAGAGATCGAACGCTCGGTGGGCAATTTCATCAATGCGCTCCGAAAGGCGCCGATGCGCGTCATGCAGTAGCAGCTGAGGGACGCGCTCGATCTGCAACTATGGCCGGGCGCGCGGGGCCTCGTACACATCCTCTTCAAACGAGGAACGTAAGATTGCGTATCACACCGTCATTGTTGACCAGATAGACCGTCTTGGCGGCAATGCGGAAGCTGTCTGCGGCCGGACGAAGCCGGTGGATCACACGCCCGGAGAAAATGTCGATCTGGCCGCGGCGGAAGGCGGTGATGTTGCAGACGGAGCGCACCTCGATCAGGCCCTCCTCACCGACTGGGCTCACGAGCACGTTCGACACGACACGGCTCAAGCGCGAGCGCGGCTCCTGAGCGTGAGCGTAGCCGCTCTTGAGACGCTCGATCCGGTCCTCCAGATCGCGAAACCGCTCATAGATCAAAGCAACATGCGTGCGCGGGTCGGCGTCGTCGTCATTGCACGGCACCCAATAGACTGCGTCGCGGTCCCACAGCGATAACCATTCGTCATAGGCATGGCTGTCGGCGAGCGAGGCCTCGTGATACAGGAATTCCTCGACCCGACTGCGTTCCGTAGTCATCGCATCCCGGCGCGTGTAGGCTGATCAGTGGACTCGGCGCTGGCCTTGTCTGAAGCCAGCAGTTTGCTCCAGGCACGCCACATTGCCCTCTGAGGGGTCTCGTCCGTCATTTGACCATTGCGCACGCCGGATGAGTCGGTCTCTTCCTGTGTGATCCCGCGCGCCAGCAGCAGCCATGGATCGAGCTTGGCGCGCAGCCCCAGCTGGTTGCGGGTGAAGATCTCCAAGTCGTCGGGCGCGCCGCCGCCGGCCGGACCGTAGAATGCCTCGTGCGACCGCAGGCGGCGCGTGTTGATCTCACCGGGTGCGCCTTTCAGCAATGTTGGAAAGAGAAAAACCTCTGTCTCCTCCACACCAATGGGCTGGATGAGGCGAATGTGCGAGCTGATGAGAGCGAGATTGGGGAAGACAACGACAAGTGTGGACGTCTTGGCCAAGAGATATTCCGCGCGCTCTTTTCCATGCCGCGCGATGAGCGAATCCACATAGACGCGAGCCGCCTCATCTGCCGACGCACGCGCCCCACTGTGGCGCTGAGTCGTCGCGGCGATCGCGCTCACATCCCAGGAAGAGTGACCATTGCCGAGATCGCGGATCCGCGCCGGCGAGGCGCTGGTTGAAACAGCTTTTGGATCAAACCCTGTACGCCTGTGAACCACGTCGAAGTAGCTACGGTGAGTGAAATTTGCGTGATAGCCGTCCACGCTGTTTTCGAACTGAAGTTTCCAATTGCCTTGATAGCCGGCCTTGTGCACTCCGGCGGTCACGTCGAGTTCGCCGAGTGGTGAGAGATCGGCTACATCGTCCATCTCGGCCATCACCAAGGGCCCGAGGTGCGCAGACAATGGAATTCCTTCAGCAGCGAGGCTTGCGAACACAAAACCCCGCTGGGATGCAACTCGAGGCGCCGAGCGCAAACCCAGCGTCTCGCGGCTGAAATCTGCATCGTAGCGATCGGGATAAGGCACCGCCTTCAGTGCGCCGTCCAACCCGAAGCGCCAGCCGTGATAGGGGCAGGTGAAGCCCTTGGTATTGCCGCGCTCGAGGTGACAGACCGCGTTGGCTCGGTGCGTGCAGCGGTTCATCAGCACACGCACCGCGCCAGAATCATCGCGCAGGAAAATGACGGGCTGGAGGCCAATCCGGCGGGCGCGGAAATCTCCAGGCCGAGGAATCTCGCCCTCGTGGCC
>DATAFY010000416.1:0-3140 GCA_036257205.1 Steroidobacter sp.
CTGGGAATTCTCGCCGGCACGAACCTCGGGTACCGCGCCGCCATGTTCTACACGCTAACCTACGTGATCATGGCCGTGGGCTCCTTCGGCATGATCTTGCTGCTGTCGCGCGAGGGATTCGAAGCGGATCAGATCGAGGACTTCAGGGGCCTCAACCGCAAGAGTCCCTGGTTTGCCGCCGTGATGATGATGCTGATGTTCAGCACCGCCGGCGTGCCGCCTTTTGTCGGTTTCTGGGCGAAACTCGGCGTAATCGGGGCGGTGCTTGACGTTGGCCTCACCTGGGTGGCCGCACTCGCCGTGTTGCTGTCCGTGGTCGGCGCCTTTTACTACCTGCGCATCATCAAGGTCATGTATTTCGATGAGCCGGCGGACAACGAGGCGATTCAGGCCGGCGGAACTTTGCGAGCCGTCCTGAGCGCAAACGGGCTCGCGGTTCTTGCGCTAGGTGTTTTCCCCTCAGTGCTGATCGACGTGTGCGCCCGCGCGCTGCCTTGAGACCGACGATCCCGACCGCATATAGGGCGTGCGGCGGGAGAAGGTCGGCCATGATGGCTCCGGCATCGCGATTTTCGTCATTGTCTTGAATTACCCTCCTTACGCACTTACAATCCGCGCCCTCTGTTGCGGGGTGGAGCAGTCTGGCAGCTCGTCGGGCTCATAACCCGAAGGTCGCAGGTTCAAATCCTGCCCCCGCTACCACGCTTGCAGCGTGAAAGGCCCGGCTAACGGGCCTTTTTTCGATTTGGACGCCCGGGCCGATTAACCGGCATTGGGCGCGGAAGGGACGTAGAACGAGAATGGGCCTTGGGCCCATTTTTTGTTTCTGCGGCGGTAAAAAGGCGCGAGCCCCCTTAAGTCGGAGGTGACCGATGCTGCGAGACCAGTTGAGCGAATTGCTCGCTCCGGTCGTGGCTGGCCTCGGCTACGAGCTATGGGAGCTCGAGTTCTTGCCGCGCGCGGGGGGTGGCCTGCTGCGCATCTATATTGATTCGGACGTCGGCATCTCGCTGGACGACTGCGAACGCACCAGCCACGCCGTCAGCGAAGCGCTGGACGCCGCAGATCCGATTCCGGGGACCTACACGCTGGAAGTCTCCTCGCCGGGGCTCGATCGGGTGTTGCGGACCCAGGCGCATTTCGAGCGCTTTGCGGGCGAGCGGGTGAGGCTCGAGATGATGCAGCCCATCGACGGCCGCAAGCGGTTTACCGGGCGCCTGGCGCGGGTCGGCGCAGGGGAAATCACGCTTGAGCTGGAGCGAGGCGAGGTCACCCTGCCGATCGAGGACATTCACAAGGCGCGGCTCGCGCCCGATCTGCAATAGAAGGTTAGGGTTTTGTTGGGTCGCGGCGCGGTTGCGGAGTTCGCACGATGAACAAAGAAATTCTGATGGTGGTCGACGCAGTCTCGAACGAGAAGGGCGTCGACAAGGAAATCATCTTCGAAGCGCTGGAGGCGGCGCTCGCATCCGCGACGCGCAAGCGTCACGGCGAAGGCATCGACGTGCGCGTATCCATCAACCGCAAGAGCGGCGATTACGACACTTGGCGCCGCTGGAAAGTGTTCGCGGACGACTCCGCCGAGCTCGAGTTTCCGGACAGCGAACTGCGCCTCGAGGACGCGTTGGACATCGATAAGAACGCCACGGTGGGCGGCTACGTCGAGGTGCCCATGGAATCCGTCGCCTTCGGACGGATTGCAGCCCAGACGGCAAAGCAGGTCATCGTGCAAAAGGTGCGCGAGGCCGAGCGTGCGCAGGTTGTGGATGAGTACAAAAGCCGCGTCGGCGCCCTCGTTTCGGGCATTGTTAAGCGCGTCGACCGCAACGGCGTGTTTGTGGATCTGGGCGGCAACGCCGAGGGTTTCATCGCGCGCGACCAGATGATTCCTCGCGAGCCGGTGCGTTCGCAGGACCGCATCAAAGCCTATCTACAGGACGTGCGCTCCGAGCCGCGCGGTCCGCAATTGTTTCTGACGCGCACCGCGCCTGAGTTTCTGATCGAGTTGTTCAAGCTCGAAGTGCCTGAGGTCGGGCAGGGGCTGATCCAGATTCTGGGCGCAGCGCGCGATCCTGGCGTGCGCGCCAAGATCGCCGTGAAGAGCAACGACAACCGCATCGATCCGGTCGGCGCCTGCGTCGGCATGCGCGGCTCGCGCGTGCAGGCGGTTTCCAACGAGATCGCCGGGGAGCGGGTCGACATCATTCCGTACGACGAGAATCCCGCGCAGTTCGTCATCAACGCCATGGCCCCTGCGGAAGTCGTGTCCATCGTGGTCGATGAGGACTCTCATTCCATGGATATCGCGGTCACGGAGGAGAAGCTGTCACAGGCGATCGGCCGCGGCGGTCAGAACATCCGGCTGGCCAGCGAACTAAGCGGCTGGGAACTGAACATAATGACGCAGCAGGCCGCGGAAGCTAAGAGCGAGGGCGAGGCGCAGCAGCTCGTCGACATGTTTAAGTCGCAGCTCGACGTCGATGAGGATGTTGCGCAGATCCTTGTGCAGGAAGGCTTCTCGACAATCGAGGAGATTGCGTATGTGCCGGCCTCGGAGCTCAATTCCATCGAAGAGTTCGACGAGGAGATCGTCAAGGAGCTGCGCAATCGCGCCCGCGACGTGCTGCTCACGCAGGCAATCGCGAGCGAGGAGAAAATCGAGGGTGCTGAGCCGGCCGAGGACCTGTTGCAGGTCGAGGGCATGGACAACGAGTTGGCCTTGCAGCTCGCGAGCCGCGGCATCGTCACTCGCGAGGACCTCGCCGAGCAGTCCATTGATGATCTGCTCGAGATCGAAGGCGTCGACGCGGAGCGCGCCGGCGCCCTGATCATGGCCGCGCGCAAGCATTGGTTTGAGACAGCAGGGCAACAGGCTTGACGGGCGGAACAGCGGGAGGGCCGTACATGGCGGATGTGACAGTAAGCCAGTTTGCCGAGGTGCTGAAGGTGCCGGTCGAGCGCCTGTTGATGCAGCTCGATGAGGCGGGCATCCGGGTGTCCGGCGCAGACGATACGATCAGCGATGACGCCAAGATGGAATTGCTGACGTTCCTGCGTCGCGCACACGGCCGTACGGAGGACTCGGCGGCGCCGCGCAAGATCACGCTGAAGCGCAAGTCGCAGGGCGAAATCAAGGTCGC
>DATAFY010000450.1:0-3513 GCA_036257205.1 Steroidobacter sp.
TCCGCACGGACGCGGAATTCTTTAAAGCGGTCGCCGCGGAACCTTCGCTGCGGTATGTGAAACTCATCGCTGAGCCGTGGGACGTCGGGCCCGGCGGCTATCAGTTGGGTCGATTCCCAGCTGGCTGGGCCGAATGGAACGACCTGTATCGTGACGGCGTGCGCGCGTTCTGGCGAGGCAATCCCGGGATCATCGGCAACTTCGCCGAGCGTTTTGCGGGTTCGAGCGATCTGTTCCGTGAGAGCGGCCGCCGCCCCACGGCGAGCATCAACTATGTCGCGTGCCACGACGGGTTCACGGCTTTCGACGCGACGGCGTACGAAGAGAAGCACAACGAAGCGAACCTGGAAGACAACCTCGACGGTCACAATCACAACCTGAGCTGGAATTGCGGCGTCGAAGGGCCGACGGACGACCCGCACGTGACGCAGCTGCGTGAACGGCAGGTTCGCAATCTGCTAGCGACGCTGCTGCTGTCGCAGGGCGTGCCCATGCTGCTCGGGGGAGATGAATTCGGCCGTGGTCAGCGAGGCAACAACAACGCATATTGCCAGGACAACGAAACGAGCTGGTTCGATTGGGATCTGGCCGCGGGGCGCGGCTCGCTTGTCGCGTTCGTCCGTCAATTGCTCACGTTGCGCAGACAGGCGGCCGGATTGCGGCGTGACACGTTTCTTAAGGGCGCGCGGCAGGCGAACCGAGAGCACAAGGACGTGAGTTGGCGGCATCCGCTCGGTCACGAGCTCAACGCAGCCGACTGGCGCGATGAGCGCGCGCGCGCAATCGGCGTTCTGATAGGCCACGCGTTCTCGGATCCCTATGGAACACCCAATGGACATCTGCTGTTTCTCTGCAATGCCGGAGACGAACCCGTCGACTTCAGGTTGCCCGAGCCGAAAACCGGCGCGGTGTGGCAGATCGTCTTCGACACAGCGCGTTGGTGCGCAGGTGATCTCGGCGGCCAGATCTCCGCGGGCGCCAGCTGCGTCGCGGCGCCCCGCTCGTGCGTGCTGCTCGCCGACGGCGATGCGCCGCTCAACGTCCGCAGTGGTTTTTTGCTCGGGACGTGAGCGGTGGGGGCGCCCGCGCAGTCCCCGCGCATGAACGTCGGAAGTGGAGTCTGGGGTCGCAATGCGTGATGAGCGCATGATCGATGGGACGACCGTCCTCGAGCTTGAGCCTCAACTCTAGAGTTCCGCTCCGAGCATGAGTGAGCTCATCGAACGACTCGCGCAACTGCACGGGATCGCAGACGTGTGGCTCGACTATCGAGGCCGGCCTCGTGAGGTGTCGCTGGAATCCCGTGCGGCGATTCTCGCTGCGATGGGCGTCGACGTCGTCGACGAGGCGGCCGCGACGAGCGCCGTCAACCAAAGTGAAACGATGCGATGGACGCGGGCGGCGCCGCCCATCGTGGTGGTCAAAGCCGCCGACTCCATCCGAGTGGAGGTGACCACGCCGGAAGCGTTGCAGGCCACATCGCTCCTCTGGACGCTTGCGCTTGAGAGCGGGGAGGTGCGCCAGGGCGTCGAGCCGCTGTCGTCGCTGAGGCGTGTTGAAAGCGGGGAGGCCGACGGACGCGCGTATCGGCGCTTCGTTCTCGAGCTGCCGGCAGCCCCTCTTGGGTATCACCTGTTGACGACGGCGCTCGACACGGGCCTGAGCGCAGAGGTGCGCATTGTCGTGACGCCTGATCGCTGCTACGAACCGGCGGCGCTCGCCGCAGGCAAGCGCCCGTGGGGCGTGGCGGTGCAGCTCTATTCACTGCGTTCGGAGCGCAACTGGGGCATGGGCGATTTTCGCGATCTGCGCGAACTCATCCAGTTGGCCGCGCCATTCGGTTGCGGCGTTGTGGGCCTCAATCCTCTGCATGCGCTGATGCCGGCGAATCCGGCGCACATCAGTCCGTACAGTCCGTCGAGCCGGCTGTTCCTGAACGTGCTCTATATAGCCGTTGAAGATACGCCGGACTACGCCGAGAGCGAGGCTGCGCGAAAGCGAGTCTCGCAGCCGGAATTCCAGGCGTTGCTGCGCGAGTTGCGCGCGGTCAAGAACGTGGACTACGTCCGCGTCGCCGCGGCGAAGTTCGAGATCCTGCAGCTGCTCTACGCCAGCTTTCGTTTCGAGCATCTGGAGCGCGATACGCCGCGGGCGAAGGATTTCCGTGCGTTCGTGGAGCTGCAGGGCGACCCGCTCAAGCTCCATGCCATTTACGACGCCCTTGACGCGCACTGGCGCCTCCAGGGTCCGCAATATTGGGGCTGGCCCAGTTGGCTCGAGGAGTATCGCGACCCCACGTCGAGCGCGGTGAACCGCTTCGCACGGGAGCGCGCGCAGGAAGTCGAGTACTTTCTATATCTGCAATGGCTCGCGGACGCACAACTTCGCGAGGCGCAATGCACCGCCCGCGAGTGCGGAATGGATGTCGGCCTTTATGGGGACGTAGCCGTTGGAGCGAACGCCGGCGGCTCTGAAACGTGGTCGAACCGCCGCCTGTATCTGCAGGGGGCTTCGGTGGGCGCGCCCCCCGATGCGCTTGCCCTGAAGGGTCAGGACTGGGGCGTTCCGCCGCAGAATCCAGTGGAGCTGCGCACCCAGCTATATCAGCCGTTCGTCAGTCTCGTGGCGAACAACATGCGCGAAGTCGCAGCGCTCCGTTTCGATCACGTCATGGCGCTGTACCGGCTCTGGTGGGTGCCGCGCGGTCAGCTCTCGAAGGACGGCGCATACGTGCGTTATCCGCTGGAAGATTTGATCGCGATCTTGGCGTTGGAAAGTCATCGCAATCACTGCGTCGTCATCGGCGAGGACCTCGGCACGGTTCCAGACGCGATGACGCACGCGATGGAGCGATATAACGCATACCACTACAAAGTGCTGCTTTTTGAGCAAACGCCCGACGGTCGCTTCAAGCCGCCGTCCGCGTATGTTCGCAGCGCCTTGGCGACCGTGACCACGCATGACCTGCCGACCCTGCGAGGCTGGTGGGAGGAGCAAGATTTGGCGCTGCGCGATCGCCTTGATCTGTATCCGAGCGAGGATCTAAAAACGCAGGCGCACCAGGCGCGGGCCTCCGACCGGCGCGAACTGCTGCATGCGCTTACCGCTGTGGGTCTGTGGCGCTGGCATCCGGACCAGCCGCTGCCGCCGTATTCGGCTGCTCTCTCCAGGGCCGTCCACGCATATCTTGGGCTGTCAAATGCAGCCATTGCGCTGATCCAGATCGAGGATCTCATCGGGATGACCGATCCAGTGAACGTGCCCGGAACCGATGCGGAACATCCGAACTGGCAACGCAAGACAAGCATGAACACCGCTGAGATTTTCGCCCGCCAAGACGTGCGCGACATTCTCGAGGGCATGAACACGGCGCGCACCGGTAGGAATCCGAACCAATGACGGCGGGACCGAGTCAGCCTGCCGCATCGCGGCGAAAAAGAGCCCCTTCGTAAGCGACGCGATCCGGGGCGTTCATCGTGGAGCCGCGGCGTTGCACACATCAGTCGAAATCAC
>DATAFY010000372.1:0-7266 GCA_036257205.1 Steroidobacter sp.
TTGCTCAGCTCGTTAATCCCCTGCTCAGCCGAGCCAAGGCGCTTGCGGCCCTCCATGTCGAAGGGCTTGGTCACGACCGCCACCGTTAGAATCCCGAGCTCTTTTGCGACCTGGGCGACGACGGGCGCGGCGCCGGTGCCCGTGCCGCCGCCCATGCCCGCCGTGATGAACAGCATGTCGGAGCCTTCGATCATCTCGATGATGCGGTCGCGGTCCTCCATCGCAGCCTGACGACCCACTTCGGGATCGGCGCCCGCGCCCAGCCCTTTGGTGATGTTGCAGCCGATTTGCAAGCCCACTTTCACCTTCGAATGCTTGAGGGCCTGCGCATCGGTGTTGATGCAAATGAAATCCACGCCCTCAATCCCAGCGTTGATCATGTGAGCTACGGCGTTGCCGCCTCCGCCGCCCACGCCTATCACCTTGATCACTGCGCCCTGATTTTCTGTGTCAGCAAGTACAAACATTGTTAGTCCCCTCGATGTCTCATGACATCTCAATCTCTTTCAACACGCACCGGCGCAGATTGCGTTCGCGACAACGCAATCGGCGCCGGAGCCCTTCTACAAGAACCATTGCTGGCGACGAGCGGCTTAACGGCGAACGCCCGTTTTCTACTGGTCCGCCTCGCCTTACGACGCATCAGCCCGCTCCAAGTCCGCTAGTCGCCGACCACTCATCACGCAAACTTCGTGCGCGCCGCCTCAGAAGTTTCCCTGAAACCACGCCCTCATCCGCTCCCACACGCCGCGCACGTTTCCTCCGAGCGGCGACTCGCGCCGGCCGCGCAGATAGTTTTCGCGGCCGTAAAGCAGCAGCCCTACGCCAGTCGAATGGATGGGATTGCTCACCACGTCGACGAGCCCGGTGATGTACTGGGGTACGCCGAGCCGCACCGGCATGTGGAAAACTTCTTCGGCCAGTTCGACGGCGCCCTCCATCTTCGCGCTGCCGCCGGTGAGCACAATTCCCGCTGCTATCACTTCCTCGAAGCCTGAACGGCGCAGCTCTTCGCGGATGAGCGCGAACAATTCCTCGTAGCGCGGCTCGACGACTTCGGCGAGCGTCTGCCGCGCGAGCCGTCGCGGCGGGCGGTCGCCGACGCTCGGCACTTCGATCGTTTCGTCGGCGTTGGCGAGTTGCGACAGCGCGCACGCGAACTTCATCTTGATTTCTTCGGCGTGGTGAGTCGGAGTGCGCAGACTCACTGCAATGTCGTTCGTGACCTGATCGCCCGCGATCGGAATCACGGCGGTGTGACGAATTGCGCCGCCGGAGAACACGGCGATGTCGGTGGTGCCTCCGCCAACATCGACGAGACACACTCCGAGCTCTTTCTCGTCCTCGGCCAGCACCGCGTAGCTCGACGCAAGCTGCTCGAGCACGATGTCTTCGACGGCGAGTCCGCAGCGCTGCACGCACTTCACGATGTTCTGCGCGGCGCTTTCGGCGCCGGTCACGATGTGCACCTTGGCCTCCAGGCGCACGCCGGACATACCGATCGGCTCGCGGATTCCTTCTTGGCTGTCGATGAGGAACTCCTGCGGCAGAATGTGCAAGATCTTCTGATCGGCCGGGATCGCGACCGCGCGCGCTGCGTCGATGACGCGGTCGACGTCCTCGGAAGTCACCTCTTTGTTCCGGATTGCAACGATGCCGTGTGAGTTGAGGCTGCGCACATGGCTGCCCGCGATACCCGCGTACACCGAGTGAATCTCGCAACCGGCCATCAGTTCGGCCTCCTCAACCGCGCGCTGAATCGATTGCACGGTAGATTCGATGTTGACGACGACGCCGCGCTTGAGTCCTCGCGAAGGGTGCGACCCGAGGCCGACCACTTCGATGCGGCCCTCATGCGTCATCTCACCGACGATGGCTACGACCTTGGACGTGCCGATGTCGAGCCCAACGATGAGATTGCGGTCATTCTTTCTAGCCATTCTTATCTTTACTCATTCTTCGTTGGCGCGAGCCTGGATCCTCAAGTTCCGCGCCATTGGCCTATTCGCGGCGGCGACCAATCCACATGCTGCAGCGGGCGCCCGCAATCCGCTTCTTTGCTTCTACTTCTACTTCCACTTCTAGGCATCTGGCGTTGGATCCTCCGCGTCGCGAGCGACGCGTGTAGGGGAGTTCCAGCCGACGGAAAATCCGCTGCTGTAACGCATGTCGACGTAAGTCACTTCAGCGCCGCGCGCCGCCACGACGGGGCTTGCGACGCTCAGAAAACGCTCCAGGCGGGCCTGGACGTCCTGCCGGCCGAGGCGCACCTGCACACTGTTGCCCAGCGTGAGCGTCCAGGCGCCGCGCGCGTCGAGCTCCACTCGCGACAGGCGCAGCCCGACCGCGAGCAACCGTGGATACGCCTCGAGGTACAGCTTGGCGACTTGCACGTGCGTGTGCTCAGGACCGGTCAACTGCGGCAATTCCGGCGGGATGCGTCGCGCGCCGCGCAAGAAGAGCTCGCCGCGCGTATTCATCAGTCCATCCTCGCCCCAGCGCGCTGCGGCCACATGTTCGGCGATGTGCACGCGCAGAGCGTTCGGCCAGCGCCGTTCGACGCGCGCGCGATCCACCCAGTCGATGCTCTCGATCGCAGCACGCAGCCCATCCAGATCGACCGACAGAAATCCGGCGCCGCGAAACGGCGCGACCGCTTCCTCGATCTGCACCGGCGCGACACGTTGGAACTGACCGCCGACTTCGATGGTGGAAATGGGCCGGTCTAGCGCGAGCAGCAATCCCCAGACCATCACGCCAACGCCCGCGAACAACGCGCACACGCCGAGAGCGGGTTTGACGCCGTTTTGCAGGTACGGCGCCAAACGCGCGAGCGAGAACCGGCGTGCGGAGGCCGCCGGCTTGCGACGATTGCGGCTGCGTGCGCGGCTGAACATTAGGAAGCGGCGCCTCCTTGCGCGAAACTCGTCTCGAGAATGCGCCACACCAGCTCGTCGAACCTGATGCCGCGGGCCTCCGCGGCTTTGGGCACGAGCGAATGGCTAGTCATGCCGGGCGCCGTGTTCACCTCGAGCAGGTGATTCCGGCCGCTGCGGTCTCGCATGAGATCGACGCGCGCCCAACCGCTGCAGCCGGCGGCGCGGAACGCCGCGAGCGCGAGCGCGCGCATTTCGTCCTCCTCGGCGCCGCGAAGGCCGGGACACAGGTACTGCGTGTCTTCGGCCACGTACTTCGCGTGATAGTCGTAATACTCGCCGGCGGGCACGATGCGGATCGTCGGCAGCGCCTCTTCGTCGAGAATTCCGACCGTGAACTCATCGCCTTCGATCAACTGCTCCATCAGCAGCTCGCCCTGATAGCGGGCGGCGAGGACGACGGCTTGCGCAAGATCGCTTTCGTTGAACACGCGCGAGACGCCCACGCTCGATCCTTCGCAGGAGGGTTTGACGATTACCGGCAGCCCGAGTTCGCGAGCCGCCGCTTTAACGTCTTCGTTGCGGGAGATGCGAACGTAACGCGGCGTCGGCAGGTTGAGCGCAAGCCACACCTGTTTCGTGCGGATCTTGTCCATCGTCAGCGCGGAACCCAGAACGTTGGAACCCGTGTAGGGGACGCCGAACGCCTCGAGCAATCCCTGCAGGACCCCGTCCTCTCCGCCGCCAGCGTGTCCGTGGAGCACGTTGAACACGCGATCGAAACGCTTGGCGATCAGTTCAGGCACGAGCGCCGCAATGCCGTCCACCGCGTGCACATCGACGCCCTGACGGCGCAACGCCTCGAGGCAGTTGCGACCCGAGTCGAGCGAAACCTCACGTTCCGCCGATGCGCCGCCCATCAGGACCGCGACCCGGCCGAACGCGCGCGGATCGGTGATGCGCGGAATCGCCGTCGAGTTCATAGCGATTCTCCGGGCGCAGAGGCTTGGATGCACGCAGCGGCGCGGACAACGGACGCGGAGCAAGCCGCCGGCGAGAGCGCGACGTACGCACTTCCTGCGCCAGCTTCCAACCCTAAGCCTGCGGCCGATCTCTTCATCTCTTCTCTCCCACCATCCGCACCTCCGGCGTCAGCTTTACGCCATGTGTGCGCTCCACCGTCCTCTGCACGTGTTCGATCAGCCGCTCGATGTCGGCCGCCGTGGCGGCGCCTTCGTTCACGATGAAGTTCGCATGCATCTGCGACACACGCGCGTCGCCGATCCGAAAGCCTTTCAGTCCAGCGGCGTCGATGAGCCGCGCTGCATGATCGCCGGGCGGATTGGTGAACACCGAACCGCATGAGCGCTCGCCGATCGGCTGCGTCGCTTTGCGCCGCGCCAGCAACAGGCGGATATCGTCGTTGCTCGCGCCGGGCCGTTGTTCGAAGCGCAGCCGGGCGCCCAAAAACCATTCGTTCACGGGCCCAACCACGCGGCGATAACCTATGGTGTAGTCGCTTGCCGACCGTACCCGGCGTACGCCGAAACGATCGAGGATCTCAACCTCGAGCACGTGATTCCAGGTTTCGCCCCCGAACGCACCCGCGTTCATCGCCAGCGCTCCACCCAACGTGCCGGGAATGCCCGCGAAGAATTCCGCAGGTCCGAGGCCCCATCTGACGCAGTGCTTCGCGAGCTTCGCGCATGCGACTCCGCTGCCGCACCACACTTCTTCCTCGCTCAGGCGTTCGATCTCATCAAACACGCCATGCGTATCGATGACCACGCCGCGCACGCCGCCGTCGCGAATCAGGAGATTGCTCCCGAGCCCGATCCATAGAATCGGCGTGCCCGGCTCGATGCCTTTCAGGAACGCCGCCAGATCATCGACGCTAAGCGGCGTAAAGAACACATCCGCCGGCCCGCCGACGCGCCACGAGGTGTGCTTCGACATCGGCTCGTTGCGCAATACGCGGGGCTCAAACTGAGGCGGCAGCGCGAGCGCGTTCACGATCGCCTCCGGTCGGAGCGAGCTTGCGGACGGATCGATGCAAGCGCCGTCGGCAATTCCGCCGCCATGGCGCCGATGCTGCCGGCGCCCATGGTCACGATGACGTCGCCGTCCCGTGCAATCTGTATGAGCGCGGCCGGGAGATCCTCGATCTTGTCGATGAACACTGGTTCGACCCGACCGTGGGAGCGAATCGCGCGACAGATTGCTTTACCGTCGGCGCCTGCGATCGGCGTTTCGCCCGCCGCGTAGACCTCCGTCACGATCAGCGCATCGACGCCTGAGAGTACGCGCGCGAAGTCATCCAGCAGGTCGCGCGTGCGCGAGTACCGGTGCGGCTGGAAGGCGAGCAGAATGCGTCGGTGCGGCCAGCCCTGACGGATCGCTTCGAGCGTGGCTGCAAGCTCGGTAGGATGATGACCGTAGTCATCGATCAGCGTCAGCCGACCCGCGGCCGTATCGGCGTCGCCATACTGCTGCAGACGGCGGTCGACTCCGTGGAAGCTCGCGAGCGCCGCGCGGATCGCGGCGTCGGGCACATCGAGCTCCGTGGCGACGGCGATCGCAGCCAGCGAATTAAGAACGTTGTGCGCCCCAGGCAAATTCAGCTCTACGGCAAGCGGCGGCGCGCCCCGGCGCTGCACGTCGAAGTGCGTCTGCATGCCGCGCCGTACGATGTTGACAGCGCGCACATCCGCATCCGGCGCGTCCACGCCATAGGTAAGAATCGGCCTTGCAATGCGTGGTGTAAGACTCACCGCCGCTGCATCATCCGCGCAGATTACGGCAAGGCCGTAAAACGGCAGATTGTGTAGGAAATCAATGAAGCTTTGCTTCAGGCGCTCGAAATCGCCTTCGTGCGTTCCAAGGTGGTCGTTGTCCACGTTCGTGACGATCGCGATCATCGGCTGCAGGTGCACGAATGAAGCGTCGCTCTCGTCGGCTTCCGCGACGAGATACTTGCCCGCCCCCAAACGCGCGTTGCTGTCCGCGCTCTTGAGCCGCCCGCCGATCACGAAGGTAGGATCGAGCCCGCCCTCGGCCAGAATCGATGCGACCATGCTCGTGGTGGTCGTCTTGCCATGCGTTCCGGCGACGGCCACGGAATAACGAAAGCGCATCAGCTCTCCCAGCATCTGCGCGCGCTGCACGATGGGCAGCCGGCGCGACTGCGCCTCGAGCACTTCCGGGTTGTCGGCGTGCACCGCCGTCGAGACGACGAGCACATCGGCTTCGCCGACGTTCGCTGCGGCGTGGCCGATGGTGATCTGGGCGCCCAGGCGAGCGAGGCGCTGAGTGACGGCGTTCGCCTTCAGATCGCTCCCTTGCACTTTATAGCCGAGGTTGAGCAGCACTTCGGCGATGCCGCCCATGCCGCTGCCGCCGATGCCCACGAAATGGATGCGATGAATGCGGCGCATGCGATCCGTCATAGACTCCCCCCCGCTGCAGCTACACAGGCGTCCGCCAGCCGCACATCGGCGTCCGTGATGGCGACTTCGCGGGCGCGCATCGCCATCTGCTTCAACTGTTCGCGGCCGCATTTCAATAATTCGCGCATTTCCTCGGCCAGACGCGCCGGTGTGAGTTCACGCTCGGCGATCAGCAGGCCCGCCTTGGCTTCCACGAGGAACTTGGCATTAAGCGTCTGATGATCGTCGACTGCGGCCGCGAACGGCACAAAGATCGCCGGTAAACCTGCCGCCGCAAGCTCTGAGACGGTCAGCGCTCCGGAGCGGCAGATCACGAGATCCGCCCACGCATACGCCTCGGCCATGTCTTGGATGAACGCTCGGACGTCGGCCTGAACGTTGTGCTTCGCGTACAACTCGCGTGCGTGCTCAATGTGTCGCTCGCCGGCCTGATGAATCACGAGCGGACGCGATGCCGGATCAATCATTGCGAACGCCGCAGGCGCAACGGCGTTCAGGCGCGCCGCACCCTGACTGCCGCCAAAGACCAGCACGCGCAACGGCCCCCGACGTTCGCAGTAGCGCTGCGCGGGCGTCGGCAGCGATGCAATCTCGCGCCGGACGGGATTGCCAACGCGTACGGCGCGGGCGCCGGAGGGGAAGCTGCCAGGGAACGCCTCGAGCACGCGGCGAGCAAGGCGCGCGAGCAAGCGATTGGTCATCCCGGCGATCGCGTTTTGTTCGTGGATGACGAGCGGACGGCCCGTGAGCCATGCCGCAAACCCGCCCGGGCCGGAAACGAACCCGCCGGCGCCCAGCACTACGCTGGGTCGACGCCGACGCATGACTTGCAGGCTCTGCCAGATCGCCACGGACAGCTTGAACGGAGCCGTGAGCCAGGTCGCGACCCCTTTGCCCCGCAGACCGCTCATCGAGATCCATTCCATCTCGATCTGCTGCGGCGG
>DATAFY010000581.1:0-4385 GCA_036257205.1 Steroidobacter sp.
TGCGGCAGGTGGCGCAGTTCGTCGAGACGGGCAGCCCGCAACAGATCAAGCGCCTCAATCTGCAACGCCGTATTACCATCTACGCAAACGCCGAGGGTCGACCCTCGGGGGACGTCGGTTCGGATGCCGAAAAGATCGTCAAGCAGATGCAGCTCCCGAAAGGATACCGCTTCCAGATCAGCGGCGGTCAGCGGACGATGAACGAGTCCTTCAGCGCCGCGCTGGCGGCGCTAAGTCTCGCCGTGATCTTTATTTACATTGTGCTTGCGTCGCAGTTCGGCAGCTTTACGCAGCCCATTGCAATCATGATCTCTCTGCCCTTGTCGCTCATCGGCGTGTTGCTCGCGCTGCTGTTCACACGCACGACGCTGAATATATTCTCGATTATCGGGTTCATCATGCTCATGGGTCTCGTGACGAAGAACGCGATCCTTCTCGTGGACTTCACCAATCAGGCGCTGCGCGCCGGCAAGTCGCTGCGCGAGGCAATACTCGAGGCTGGGCAGGTGCGGCTACGGCCGATATTGATGACGACGTCCGCCATGATTTTCGGCATGCTGCCCATGGCGATAGGCGTCGGCGAAGGCGGCGAAATACTTGCACCGATGGGGCGCGCGGTTATCGGCGGTGTGATCACTTCAACCCTGCTGACGCTGCTGATCGTCCCGGTGCTCTACGTGTACCTCTATCGACTCACGCAGAAGGTGAAAGCCGCACGCGCACGCAGGTGCGAGCAGCACGCAGCGGCGCCTTCCGCCACGCAGGAGGTCTAAGGTTCACTCCAGGCTAAAGTCCGTTCTCGGCTGTCCCGTGCCGCAGACGCAAGGCGGTGCACCACGACTTATAAATCGCTAAATTTCCGCCATCGCCGCATTTGCCGCCGGCGCCCGATTGGAGAACTCCATCGGTTCGTCGTCGATGCGCCCAAATCTCAGAGCGAGAATATCGAGCGCATAGTTCTGATAGAGCCGCCATGGCGCCTTTGACCCTTGCTTCGGGAACCGGTCAACGGCGCGCCGGACGTACCCCGACGAGAAATCGATCCAGGGTTACTCCTGCACTGATGGATCCGTTCGGCGCGGAGTGCACTGGCGCAAGCTGTGCTTATCCATGTAGTTCAGCAGACGGCACACGTATTGGGAGGTGAGGTCGCATTTCAGCGTCCATGAGGCGTTCGTGTAGCCAAAAGCGGAAGCGAAGTTCGGCACGTCGCTGTACATCATTCCTTTGTAAGTCAGCATCTTCGAGAAATCGACGTTGCGACCATCAACGCTCGCCTGCAGTCCGCCGAGCGCCAGCAACTCGAGCCCGGTCGCTGTCACGATCAGATCGGCCTCGAGCTCCTTTCCCGAGCGCAGCTTGAGTCCTTTTTCCGTGAACGTTTCAAGATGGTCGGTTACGATCGAGGCGCAGCGTTCCTTCAAAGCAATGAAAAGATCAGAGTCAGGAACGAGGCAGAGGCGTTGTTCCCAGGGGTTGTCGCGAGGCGTGAAGTGCTCGTCCACATCGAACTCGGGCCCTAGCTCTTCGCGCACGCGCTTCAGGATTCCTCGCTTCGCGAGCGCCGGGCGAGCTTTGCAGAGCCGATACAAGAACATGCCGAAGAGCACGTTCTTCCAGCGAGTAAGCCTATAGGAGAGCTGCGCGGGCAGCAGCTTGCGCAGGAAGTTTGCGATCCGATTAGATGCATCGAGACCGGCCGCCGGATCTCCTGGCGCTTGTGAAAGGCCTTGGCGGCGCCCGTCTTCTGCTTGGGGCGTGGTCATTTCCGCACAGATTGCGGTGCGGCTCGAGCACGACTATATGGCCGGACCTACTGCGGACGCCCATCGTCCTGCGCCGCTGGCATCGCCGCGCTCTAAGCGTACGATAGCGAGCGGCTCATCGAGCGATCGCGAGGTTTCGGCGTGTAACTAAAGCGCCGGTAAAGCGAATGGCCTCACGCCCGGTCTTGAGGGAGCGGATGCTGGTAAAGATGCACTAGCGCAGGACCTATCATTCGCGGTACGCGGCAACTTCATTCTTCTTGCGCCCTTGGGTCTATTGCGAACGCTATCTCTTATTGATGTTCGCTGTCCCTTCTTAGCATGTACAAACTGACCTATTCGACCATGTTCAACCCGCCGGCGGAGGTGCACGTGCGTTTCGAGTCGGCGCTGAGTGAGGTGCGCAAACGCCTCGGGGAAAGCTACGCTCTGCATATTGGCGGCGGGGACGTGACCGCCCCCATCATGCGTGAAAAGCGCAGCCCCATCGACCGCGATTGGCTGCTCGGATCTTTCGCGCAGGCCGGCCCCGCCGAGGTGGAACGTGCGATGCGCGCGGCCAGGGAGGCATGGCCGCGTTGGCGCGCAACGCCGCCCCGCGAACGGATCGCACTCCTGCGTCGCGTCGCGCACATCATCGAGGAGCGCGTGTATCACCTCGGCGCTGCGCTCGCCCTGGAAGTAGGCAAGAACCGCATGGAAGCGCTTAGTGAAGTGCAGGAGACAGCGGATTTTTTCAATGTCTACTGCGACGACTTTCTAAAGCAGCGCTGTTTTGACCACACACTGCCTGACGACCCGCTGCATGACGCCGTATCGCGCAACCGCAGCGTCATGAAGCCGTACGGAGTGTGGGTTGTCATCAATCCATTCAATTTTCCGTTCGCTCTCGCGGGAGGCCCGGTCGCGGCGGCGCTGGTGACGGGCAACACTGTCGTGCTGAAGGGCGCGACGGATACGCCGTGGGCGGGCCGCCTGCTGGCAGACTGTCTGCGCGATGCAGGTTTGCCGCCGGGCGTGTTTAATTATTTGATGGGCGCGGGCGGCGCGATCGGCGCTGCGCTCGTGCAGCACCCGCTCACTGCCGGCGTGACGTTCACGGGATCATCTGAGATCGGCATGCGTATTACGCGCACGCTTGCGAACGGCCCGTATGCCAAGCCGTGCATCGCGGAAATGGGCGGCAAGAACGCCTGCGTGGTGACCAAATCCGCAGACCTGGAGCGCGCGGCGATGGGCGTAACGCGCAGCGCCTTCGGCATGGGCGGGCAAAAATGTTCAGCGTTGTCGCGCCTGTACGTCGAGAGCTCGGTCGCCGATGCGCTGATCGAGAAGCTGACGACTTGCATGGCCGCACTGCGCATCGGCGACCCCACACGCGCGGAGAATTGGTTGGGCCCGCTCATCAACGAGAGCGCGCAACGCAAGTATGGCGACTACATCGATCGCCTGCGTGCGGGCGGCGCGACGGTGATCTCGGGCGGCGATATTTTACGCGGAGGGGATTTGGCGAAAGGCTTCTACGTCACGCCGACGCTCGCTGAAGCGCTTGCCGACCATCAGCTCTGGCGCGAGGAGATGTTCCTGCCCATTCTCATGCTGCAACGGGTGCGCAGTTTGGATGAGGGAGTCGCGCTTGCGAACGATTCGAATGTCGGGCTCACCGCGGGGGTGTACGGTTCTGCGGATGAGGTGAATCGCTTTCTCGAGCGGATCGAGGCGGGCGTCACGTACGCGAATCGACCGCAGGGCGCCACGACGGGCGCCTGGCCAGGTTATCAGCCCTTCGGCGGCTGGAAGGGTTCTGGCACGACAGGCAAAGCCATTGCTTCGTTCTACTATCTCGCGCAGTACATGCGCGAACAGTCGCAGACCGTGGTGGAATAGCGGTTTCTCAAGCGGCGCGCGATTTCTCTGGCGCGATACGCGGCACGAGAGACTCGAACGACATGAAGAGCAGGTTTTAGCATGAAATCGGTGCACATCAGAACGAATCTTCCGGGCCCCAACGCCGAGGCTATGCTCAAGCGCGACGCGCTCGTGACGTCGCCTTCTTATCCGCGCGATTACCCATTCGTAATGTCCCATGGCAAAGGCGCTGAAGTTTGGGACGTCGATGGCAACCGCTTCCTCGATTTCGCGGCCGGCATTGCCGTGTGCTCGACAGGCCATTCTCACCCACAGGTCGTCCAGGCGATCAAGGACGCCGCCGATCAGTTCCTGCATATCTCGAGCGACTATTGGCACGAGCGTCAGACCGCACTTGCTGAGAAGCTCAATGCGCTTGCGCCCATGGGCGAGCCTGTGATGAGTTTCTTCTGTCAGAGCGGAACGGAATCGATCGAAGCGGCGATCAAGCTGGCGCGTTACGTCACGGGTCGGACGCGCTATCTCGGTTTCCTTGGCGGGTTTCACGGGCGCACGATGGGTGCGCTTGCGTTCACCGCGAGTAAGTACACTCAGCAGAAGGGCTTCTACCCCACTATGCCGGGCGTGACTCATGCGCCTTACCCCAACGCCTATCGGCCGCTCTTCGCCGGCGACGATCAGGGCGCGGCCGTACTGACCTACATCGAGAAAGTGCTGTTCACGTCCAATGTGCCGCCTTCCGATGTGGCT
>DATAFY010000028.1:0-5952 GCA_036257205.1 Steroidobacter sp.
CGCGTGCCGTGATCAGTCGATCATAAGCCTGCTGCACTTCCAGGCGGATCTGCTGCGCGAGCTCTTCCCGACGCAGCACGAGCTGGCGCTCGGCGGCCTGCGCCTGCCGCACGCGCGCGCGATCGCCGCCGCCGTCGAAGAGGCGCCACGCAAATACAAGAGACGCCGTAGTGAAGCTGTATCCATCCCCTGCACGATAGTCTTCGCCTTGCACGCCGCCGTCGACGGCGAGCGACAGCGTGGGCCATAACTGCTGGCGCGCGATACGGACCTGCTCCTCGCTCGCGCGGCGCAGCCGCTCGACGCGATTGACCTCGGGACGGCGGTCGAGGGCCGCAGCCCACAGCTGCTCAAGCGCGGCCTCGCCTGCGCTCGGCCCCGCGGGCGGGAAGGAGGGTTCAATCTCGGCCGTGAGCTCGCGGTTCAAAAGGAAGTTGAAGAAGCTCTGCGCCTGCCTCGAAAGGTTGTCGATTTCTCGCTTCTGTTGCTCCACTGCGAGCAATTCGGCGCGCGCGCGCAGGACCTGATCCTCGGTGATTTTGCCGTTTTCGAACAGGGCCGTATTCACGCGCAGGTTCTCGCGCAGCAGCGCTTCGCTTGCCGCGACGATCTCCACGGAGTGGCGCGCCTTTAGCCAGTCGACGTACGCGATGGTGATGTCGCGGCGCAGGGCGCGCGCGAGCGCCATACGGTTGAAGTTGCTCGCATCCAGCAGGGCGCGTTGCGCGCGCACCGCCGCCGGAATCGCTGGAGCGTATAGGACCTGACGCGCCACGATTCGCGTGTCCTGCTCCCCCTCGCGCATGAACCGCACGGTCGCATCCGACATTCGAGAGAATTGAGCCGGCCGACCCTGCTCGGAGAGCATCTCGTTCAGGGTCGAGTAGACGGGGTTGAGCGCTGCGCCGAACGGCAGGACAAACTCGCGTCCGCCCTCTGCCCGCGTGTAACGGGCCTGCAGAGCAACCTCGGGAAAGAAGCGCGACCGCGCAGCGGCAAGCGCCTGGGCCGCTTGTTCGACCTGGAGGCTTTCGCTTTGCAGAGAGAGATTTGAACGCAAGCCCTCCGAGACGTATCCAGCGACGACTTCTTCAAATGGACGTTCGTCTTGCGCCTGCACGTGGGCGACGCTCGCCACGCACACGCAGGCGATCAGCACGATTCTTCGCATGGCTTCAGAGGTGCTCAGGTCCCGGAATGCTGGGTCTCCAGAATCATGGAATAGACCTCGACGACGCCCGCGGGCGCGCGTCGCACTTCAGGCGCAACCAGCGCAACGCCGATCGTGATCGTCCACGCCATCACCATCGCAAGGAGCAGCGATTCCAGTGAGTTGGCGACACGTTCTGTATTTTTCATGATTGCCTCCCCACATGTTCATTGTTTAGACATGTGTCAAAAATCGAACAAAAAAAGCTAGCACTCCGCTTTCGGCGCTTTGAGCATGTAATGAATCAGGGCGACCGCGTGCTGGGTGAGTTGCGAGACGCTGATCCCCTGCCGCGCCAGCGGCTCACTCTTCGTGATCGCGATCTGCATCAGCCCGTGCATGAAGCCCCATAGGGTGCGTGAAGTCAGCGCGGGATCGCCGATATCGGCGCGGATCGTGCCGTCGCGCTGTCCCGCCCGCAGCGCCTCAACGACGACCTCAAGAAGGGATTGGGCGACGTCAATGCAGGTACATTCCTGGGGGGTGGCCTCAGCGCCATCGGGCACGTGCAACTCGAGACGCGCGCAGGCGTCGAAATAATGCGGGAATTCCTGGCCGTAGGCCGTGTACGCGCGCCCGAGCGCCGTCACCTTGTCGATCCCCAGCTTGGCGCGCCCGGCGGCCTCCGCGAAGCGATTGCGCAGCAATTCCAACGCCCGTTGAGCGATCGCGAAGTGCAGGTCGCGTTTGTCTTTGAAGTACACGTACACGAGCGCGCGACTCAGACGCGCTCGTTTGGCGACGCTGTCCATCGTGACCGCGTCCCAGCCCAGCTCGCGATAGAGGTCCTCGGCAGCGTCGACGATGTCGCTGCGGCGGCGGTCTTTCTCTTCTTGACGGCGTTCGACGATGTACGACATGGGCGTGACAGTACGCCGTCATTGACACAGCGTCAATGACTAAATAGACGTCTAGCGCATGGGCAGCGGCACGTACTCCTGCTTACTGTCGCGGCAGCAGGAAGCGCAACCCCCGCTGGCTCAGAATGACGCCCTGCGCCGTGATGCGCTCCACGACCGGACCTTCACTGAGCGTCTGCCCCTCGACGTACTTCCGCATGTTCACGAACACGAAGCGCTCGGAAGGGTTCGCCGAGTGCACGTGGATGTCGAGATGCAATTCCGGAAGCGCGGTTCCGCCCGCCGCAAGCTCGCCCTGCGTGGGCAGGACTTCGTCTGTTTCGTCCGGCCGGAACTCGAATGCCGACCGTGCCGGCCCCGGCGCTCCCTCGGCCCGCTTGACGGTTCGAACGATCGGGGGTCCTTCGGGTACGGCCGCTGCCGCAGTCAGGTGGGGGGCGGCCCGTTCATTGGGCTCCTCCGGCGCGAACGTCGCCGCTTCGTCTGCCAATGAGCGCACGGCCGGACTGGCAGTCTCGCGCTGCGGCTGGAATTGACTCCGCAGCTGTACCGCCGGAGGCGTTTCAACCCCCGATGGGGGGTGCGCCTGGACCTGCGAGGGCTGCGGCTCCAGCGTGCTTTGGGGGGCTTGCGAACTCGCGCCGCTGCGCATCAGCACGAGCGACAATACGCCGAGATTCGCCAGCAGCAAGCCGGCCACGACAGCCGCCCACCACGGCCGCTCGTTGCGCCGAGGATTGATCTGCACGTCCGCCAACAAGGGACCGATGCGGCGCTGGTGCTCGTTCTGCGACTTCTTCAGCGCATCCAGGATGAAGCTCATGAGGAGGTCCCTTCCGCCGCCTGCTGCGGGATGAGAAGCGGAGCGTCGGCTGCATTGCTCAGCGTATCGAGCACCATCAATGTCTGTACCCCTGCGACGCCGTCCACGTGCAGGCGGTGTTGGCGCTGAAAATCCTCGACCATGCGCACAAGCTCATCATCGTAATAATCGCTCGTTGCGTTCTGGGCAGGACGGCCGTGAACCTTGTTGAGGCTGTCCCGCAGCCAGCGCACGCCCTCGCCCTGCATCCCCGCCGACAGCGCGCGCGCCGCACGCACTTGGGGGCGCCAGAGCACCAGATAATCGCCGTACCACAGCCTGGATATGGACGCGATCGAAACCTCATGCGTCGTTTGCGCGAACTGCACCTCAGCTTCGTTGGACGTCAGCGTTGATATGACGACCTGATGCGCGTTGCCGCCGTCATCGATGAGCGTGAGGATCGCCGGGCGATTCAACGTGCGTAGCTGACCCCAAGAACCCTGCTGGTACACGCACTCCAGTCCCTGCTGCAGCGCCTGATCACAGGGCCGCCCGGCGGCGGGATCGAATGTTCCGCCCCACAACGCAAACAGTCTGCCGAACGCCGCTTCCGTGCTCGTTTGGCCCGCATTGCCGGCGAGCAGGTCGGCCACATCCTGAGCCAATGGTCTGGCGGGCGCGGCTGGGGTGGGCGGCTCAATGGCTGCAGGCGCGGCGGTCGGCGTCGGCTGCGGCGTTTCGGCCGCCGCGCTCGCCGAAGCATCAATATCCTTGTGTTGAAAAAGCAGCCAGCCGCCAAGTGCAAGACCTACGACCACGGCCGCCGCGGAGGCGGCGGCCAAGACCTTCATCCACGGCGCCGTAAACGGCCGGCCATACACCTCGCTGGCCGAAGAGCGTATGAGCGCCGAACCGATCCGGTGCGTCTCCTGGGTAAAGGCGCCGAGCAGCGCCCGGTCGCAGATGACGTTCACGATTCGCGGCACGCCGCCGCTCAAACGATGAATTTCCCTGAGCGCCGATTGGCTGAAAAAATCCGCGCTCGCTCCGGCGATCTTCATCCGATGTCTCACGTACGCGGCCGTGTCCGCTTTCGATAAAGGATCGAGGTGGTAGCGGCCTGTGATCCGCTGCGCCAGCTGGCGCAATTCCACTCGCGCCAGCACGTCGCGCAGCTCGGGTTGTCCGATCAGGATGATCTGTAGAAGCTTGTGGGACGCGGTCTCCAGGTTCGTGAGGAGCCGCACCTGCTCGAGCGTTTCTGGGGCGAGATTCTGCGCCTCATCGACGATCACGACGACGCGCCGCCCTTTAGCGTGCGCTTCAAGCAGACGCTTGTTTAGGATATCCACCAGATCCTTGATGCTCGCGGCGTCCTCATCCCGCACGAAAATACCCAGCTCCTCGCAGATCGTCAGTACGAACTGCAGCGGCGTGAGCTGCGGGTTGAGAATGACCGCAACGTCCGCGTGGCCCGGCATGCGCTCAAGCAGCGAGCGAACGATTGTCGTCTTGCCGGTGCCTACCTCTCCCGTCAGCTGAATGAAACCGCCGGCCTCGCTGACGCCGTACAGCAGATGCGCGAGCGCCTCCGCGTGCCGCTCGCTCATGAATAGGTAGCGAGGGTCTGGCGTAATCGCGAACGGCTTTTCGCCGAGGCCGAAGAAACTCGTGTACATGGCTCTGGAACGTGAATGTCGCCCATGATGCGCCCGCCCAGCCAGCGGTGCAAAGGTCCCCAGGGAGCGGGCCGGCCCGCCGCGCCGGTCGCTTCATTCGTGAATGAGGCCGCCTTGCCGCTGCACAGGCGGGTCTATACCCTTCGCTGCCATTTCGATGAGGCGCCGGGCCTGCATGCACGCACTTTCGTTCCAGCAGCTCACGAAGACGTACACGAACGGCGTTCAGGCCCTAAAGGGCGTGGACCTGACGGTGGAGGAGGGCGATTTCTTCGCGCTGCTCGGCCCGAACGGCGCTGGCAAGACTACGGCGATCGGCATCGTCACTTCGCTGGTCAACAAAACCGGCGGCAAAGTCGCAGTGTTCGGGCACGACATCGATACGGAGCTGGCGATCGCCAAATCATGCATCGGCCTGGTTCCTCAGGAGATCAATTTCAATCAGTTCGAGACGGTTTCGACCATTCTCGTGAACCAAGCCGGGTTCTACGGCATCCCCCGCGCGGTCGCGCATTCCCGGCTCGAAAAATATCTCACGGCCCTGCAGCTCTGGAACAAGCGCAATGCGGTGTCCAGAACGCTCTCGGGCGGCATGAAGCGCCGGTTGATGATCGCGCGCGCGCTCATGCATGAGCCCAGATTGCTGATCCTCGATGAGCCCACGGCGGGGGTGGATATCGAAGTGCGGCGCACGATGTGGACCTTCATGCGGGACATCAACGCAGCCGGAACGACGATCATTCTCACGACGCACTATCTTGAGGAAGCCGAGAACCTGTGCAGGCACGTCGCCATCATCGATAAGGGTCGAATCATCGAAAACGACCGAATGAGCCGCGTGCTTCGCAAGCTTCAGAGCGAGGTCTTCGTTTTCAATCTACGCAACCCGATTCCCTGCGCGCCGACGCTGCCCGGCTATCCGCTCGCCATGCCCGACGACCACACGCTTGAAATCGAGGTGTCGAAGGACCAGAACCTCAACGACATCTTTGCGCGGTTGAGCGGGGCCGGCATCGAAGTCTTCTCGATGCGCAACAAGGCGAACCGCCTCGAGGAGCTCTTCATGCGCCTCGTGAGCCAGGACGATCACAATCAGAAGCCGTTGAACGGATAACGCGGAATCATGCCGCTGCGCACATGCAAGCGCTCGCGCGCGGCGGCCGCCGCCCTCAGCACGCCATTACGGCCAACCGATAACGCCTAACGCCCTCCGCTCTATGCTGTTCAAGACCAACCTCGTCGGCTTCAACACGATCGTCATCCGCGAATTCAGTCGCATCGTGCGCATCTGGGGGCAGACGATCGTGCCGCCTGCCATCACGGCGACGCTGTACTTCATCATTTTCGGCAGCCTCATCGGGCGGCGCATCGGCGAGATGGGAGGGTATTCGTACATCC
>DATAFY010000036.1:0-2541 GCA_036257205.1 Steroidobacter sp.
TTCGACATTCTGGCGAGCCTTGTCTTTCTCATCACGGCGCTGCCCATCATGGCGGCCACCGCGCTGGCCGTTAAGTTGACTGAGGGCTGGTGCGCTCCAGTCTTTTATCGTCAGGTCCGCGTCGGGCAGTACGGACGTCCCTTTCGCCTGCTGAAATTCCGCAGCATGCGACAGGACGCCGAACGCGACGGCAAGCCGCAGTGGGCTCAGAAGAACGACAACCGGGTCACGCGCGTGGGTTCTTTCATCCGCTTGACGCGCATCGATGAGCTGCCGCAAATTCTCAACGTCTTGCGCGGCGAGATGAGTTTCGTCGGCCCGCGGCCCGAACGACCAGAGTTTGTTGATCAACTCAATGAACGGATTCCGTATTACCGCGAGCGCCACTCAATAAAGCCCGGCATCACAGGCTGGGCGCAGTTGTGTTATCCGTACGGGTCATCCGAGCAGGACGCGTTGGAAAAGCTCCAGTACGATCTGTTTTACGTGAAGAATCATAGTCTGCTCTTCTATATCGCGATCCTCGTGCAGACCGTGGAAGTGATTGTTTGGGGCAAGGGCGCCCGCTGACAGATCGCCGCGTTTGCGGCAGCTTCGGGTCGCGCTAAGTCGACTCGTGGTCCAAAGCGACAGCCATGAACCTGGTCGGCTCTGCCGCCTACGCCATCGCCGCGCTCGCGTTTGCGGCGCTTGCGATGCTTTGCGCCGTCAGCTGGCGGGGTCGGCGATGGCGACAGGGCGCGTACCTCATCGCTGCGAGCGCAATCACTGCCGTTTGGGGATTGTTGCTTGCGATCATCAGCGCTGGACGGATGCCGGCGCTGACGGTGTTCTTTGTCGAAATGCTGCGCAATGCAGGTTGGCTGCTCGCCCTGACGTTCGTCGCGGAGATCGCCGCTCCCAAGGCGCTGGTTATCGCCGCTCGCAGCGCGTGCGCGTTTGCATTCATCGTCGCATTCGCGTTTCCAATTCTGGCGAGCATAGGCGTGGTTCTGGTCAATCCGCTCACGTTGCTGTCGCGCTGCGGTGTGGTGGTTGCGCTCATCGGTCTGGTGTTGCTCGAGCAGATTTACCGAAACGCCAACGAAGCGGCGCGACCGTCTCTGAAGTATTTCGCCGTTGGCGTGGGCAGCCTGTTTGCTTACGACTTATTCCTGTATTCGCAAGCTGAGCTTCTCAAAGGGATCACCGCCGAGGCGTGGAGCGCGCGAGGCTTGATCAACACGATCGCCGTGCCGCTCATCGCCGTGGCGGTGCGGCGGCTTCCCGAGTGGTCCGTCGATTTGTTCGTTTCCAGACAGGTCGTCTTCTATACGGCGACGTTCACGGGCGCCGGCCTGTATCTGTTCACCATGTCGATGGGCGGTTACTACGTGCGCGAGTTCGGCGGCGCCTGGGGCCGACTGGGCCAGATCGTCTTTTTCTCCGGCGCCCTCGTGGTGCTTGCGTTTCTGGTCGGCTCCGCGCCGCTGCGCAGGCATGCGCGCGTGTTCATCAGCAAGCACTTTTATCGGAACAAGTACGACTACCGGATCGAGTGGCTGCGATTCATCAGCACCCTGTCGGCTGCGCCGGAGGGCGACGGTGTGAAGCCGACGTCGATCCGGGCGATTGCACAAATCTTCGCCAGTCCGGGCGGGATGCTGTTTACGCTCGATGAGGCCGCCGGGCGATTTACGGCGGCGGCGGCCTGGCCCATGCCGCTCGATGAGGCGCCGGGCTTCACGGATCTGCGTCTGGATGAGGAGTTGTCGCGTTTCTTGCTGCGCACCCAGTGGATTATCGATATACAGGAGTACAGGCGCACGCCCGACGTCTATGACAACGTCGTAATGCCGGCGTGGATCGCGCAGCATCGCTGCTTACGAATTCTCTCGCCGCTTCTGCAGCTCGATCGCGTCGTGGGCTTCGTGTTGTTGTACGACCCCCCGCCGCCGTTCGAGTTGACGTACGAAGATAGAGACCTGCTGAAGACGGTCGGCCGCCACGTAGCGACTCACCTCGCGCAGCACGAGGCCGATCGGCGCCTGGCGGAAAGCGGACAGTTCGAGGCGTACAATCGCCTCACCGCATTTCTAATGCACGACCTCAAGAACTCAGTGGCGCAGCTGAAGCTGATCGTGGCCAATGCTGCACGACACAAGCGCAATCCCGAGTTCATTGAAGACGCAATCGAAACGATTGCGAACACCGTCGAGCGGATGACGCGCCTCATCGATCAATTAAGCGCAGCCTCCGTTACGCCTCGTCTGGCCGAAGTCGATCTCGGCGCGCTTTTGCGTGAGGCCGCGACGCGCTGTGCGGGACGCACGCCCACGCCGGTATTGCAGGTTGTCCCGGGGCTCAAGGTTCGAGCCGATGCGGAGAGACTCATCGTCATCATCGAACACCTGATCCGCAACGCGCAGGACGCCACGCCTGAAAACGGCGCGATCGCCGTGTCAGTGGGTCGAGTGGGGAGGTCGGCTAGATTGGTTGTCAGCGACAGCGGCTGCGGCATGGCCCAAGAGTTCATTCGTGAACGGCTGTTTCGCCCGTTCG
>DATAFY010000037.1:0-18879 GCA_036257205.1 Steroidobacter sp.
TTCGACATCGTCGACCATCGCACGTGGGTCTTCCTGGGCGATGGTTGTCTGATGGAAGGCATTTCCCACGAGGCGTGTTCTCTAGCGGGAACCCTGAAACTTGGGAAGTTGACCGCTTTCTATGACGACAACGGCATCTCGATCGATGGTGATGTAGCGGGGTGGTTTACTGACGACACGCCGATGCGCTTCGAAGCGTACGGCTGGCACGTTGTCGCGAATGTGGACGGCCACGATCCCGCCGCGATTCAGGCGGCGATCGCAGCGGCCAATGCCGTCACCGACCGCCCGACGCTGATCTGCTGCAAGACGCTCATCGGTTACGGCGCGCCGAACAAGCAGGGCACCGAAGCCACGCATGGCGCGCCGCTGGGCGCCGAGGAAGTGGCGGGGGCTCGCAAGCGGCTTGATTGGCCGTATGAACCTTTCGTCATTCCAGAGGAGATTCGCAATGGCTGGGACGCACGCGCCCGCGGCGCACAGCGCGAAGCTCAATGGCGCGAACGGTTTCAGCAATACAGAGCGAAGCACCCTGACCTCGCAGAGGAGTTCGAACGTCGCACGGCAGGCGAGTTGCCGTCCGATTGGCGCGAGCTCGCCGCGGCGTACGTCGCGCAGGTCGCAGGCGCCGGCGGAAACCTCGCCACTCGCCAGGCCTCACAGCAGGCCCTGAATGCATACGGCGCAAAGCTGCCGGAGCTCTTCGGCGGTTCGGCTGACCTCACGGGTTCGAACAACACGAACCGCAAGGATTCGCGCGTCTTCACGGGAGATGACGCGTCAGGCGACTACGTGCACTACGGAGTGCGCGAATTCGGAATGGCCGCGATCATGAACGGTCTCGCGCTGCACGGCGGGTTGATTCCCTACGGCGGCACGTTTCTCGTATTTTCGGATTACGCCCGCAACGCATTGCGCATGTCCGCGCTCATGAACCAGCGGGTGATCTACGTGCTGACGCACGATTCCATCGGGCTCGGCGAAGACGGCCCGACGCACCAGCCTATCGAGCACCTGCCCAGCCTGCGCATGATTCCCAACATGACGGTGTGGCGTCCGTGCGATGGCGCAGAGACTGCGGTCGCCTGGGCAGACGCCATCGAGCGCGCGTCCGGTCCCACCTGCCTGGCGCTCACGCGTCAGGCCACGCCCGCTCAGGCGCGCACCCCCGAGCAGCTCGCCGACGCTCGCCGCGGCGGCTATGTGCTCAAGGACTGCGACGGCTCGCCCGAGATCATCCTGATTGCAACGGGTTCCGAAGTTGCGTTGGCCGTGGAAGCCGCGCAGGCGCTGCAACGTAAGCAGCGCCGCGTACGCGTAGTTTCGATGCCCTGCACGAGCGTCTTCGATGTACAGGACGAGCGGTATCGAAACCAAGTGCTGCCGCCCGCGGTGCAGGTTCGCGTCGCAATCGAAGCAGCGGCGCCTGACGCATGGTATCGATACGTTGGTTCGCGCGGCGCCGTCGTCGGTATGACGACCTTTGGCGCGTCCGGGGTTGCAAAAGACCTTTTCAGGCATTTTGGGTTCAGCGCCGAGCACGTGGCGCGGACCGCAGAGGAATTGTTGTCGCGGGTTTGAGAGAGAGGATCCACCATGCCCATCAAAGTCGGTATCAACGGTTACGGCCGCATCGGTCGCAACATACTGCGTGCGCTCTATGAATCGAATCGTCAGACGGAAATTCAGATTGTCGCCCTGAACGACCTCGGCGATGCGCACACCAACGCGCACCTGACCCGATACGACACAGCCCACGGCAAGTTCCGCGGCGAAGTCCAGGTAGACGGCGACTCAATGATCGTGAACGGCGATCGCATTCGTGTGCTGGCGGAGCGCGATCCGGCGAAATTGCCGTGGGGTCGACTGGGCGTTGATTTCGTTTTCGAGTGCACTGGGCTCTTTACCAGCAAGGCCAAAGCGAGCGCACACCTTGCGGGAGGCGCGAAGAAGGTCGTCATTTCCGCGCCTGGCGAGAAGGATGTCGACGCCACGATCGTTTATGGCGTTAATCATGACGCCCTCAAGGCGAGCCACACGGTGATTTCGAACGCTTCGTGCACCACCAACTGCCTGGCGCCGCTCGCAAAGGTGCTGAATGACAAGATCGGCCTTACGTCGGGCGTCATGACCACCATTCACGCCTACACGAACGATCAGGTGCTCACGGACGTCTATCACAAAGATCTGCGCCGTGCTCGCTCTGCCACGATGTCCATGATTCCGACGAAGACGGGCGCCGCCGCGGCGGTCGGTCTGGTGTTGCCGGAGCTGAACGGCAAGCTCGACGGCTTTGCGGTGCGCGTGCCGACGATCAACGTGTCGCTGGTCGATCTGAGCTTCATCGCCGGACGGCCGACCAGCGTCGAAGAAATCAACGCCGCCGTGAAGCAGGCCGCGAACGGCGCGCTGAAGGGGGTTCTCGCTTACACCGACGCTCCGTTGGTCTCGGTCGACTTCAATCACGATCCGCACTCTTCCACCTACGATGCGTCGATGACCAAGGTCATCGACGGCGTGATGGTCAAGGCATGCGCGTGGTACGACAACGAGTGGGGTTTCTCCAACCGCATGCTCGATACCACCGTGGCATGGGCGAAGGCGGCCTGACAGGCCGCGGATACCTGGCCAGCCGGCGAGTGGCGGCTGGCCAGCATGTTCGACAGGCGACGTCCCGCTGAAACCCGCGTTTGGCCAGTCGCCAGCAGCCAGCGGGCGCTAGCCTATTTCCGGAGTCTTCCATGGCTATTCTCCGCATGACCGATCTCGATTTGCGCGGCAAGCGCGTCCTCATTCGCGAGGATCTGAATGTGCCGGTGCAGAACGGCGCCGTGACGAGCGATGCGCGCATCAGGGCCTCGCTGCCGACCATTCACGCGGCGAAAAACGCCGGCGCGCGCGTGCTGCTCATGTCGCATCTGGGGCGGCCTGAAGAGGGCGTGTACGACGAGGAATTCTCGCTGGCGCCAGTCGCCCAGCGTTTGTCGGAGTTGCTGGGCTACAAAGTGCGGTTCGAAAAGAACTGGCTCGATGGCGTCGAATGCGGCGTCGGCGAAGTCGTGTTGCTCGAAAACGTGCGCTTCAACAAGGGCGAGAAGAAAGACAACGAGGCGCTGGCGCGCAAGATGGCGGCGCTCTGCGACGTCTTCGTAATGGACGCTTTCGGCACTGCACATCGCGCAGAGGCGAGCACGCACGGGGTTGCGAAGTTTGCAAAGACGGCGTGCGCTGGACCGCTGCTGATGAACGAGCTGATTGCGCTTGAGACGGCTTTGGAGAAACCCAAGCGGCCGCTCATCGCGATCGTTGCGGGCTCGAAGGTCTCGACCAAGCTGACCGTGTTGGAGCAGCTCCTCGCCAAGGTGGACAAGCTGATCGTGGGCGGCGGCATTGCGAACACCTTCCTCGCCGCTCAAGGTAGTCCGATCGGAAAGTCTCTCGCCGAGATGGATATGATCGACATCGCGAAGGGGCTGCTGAAGCGTTCGGCTGAGCTCAAGGTGGATATTCCGCTGCCGACGGACGTCGTGGTGGCGACCGAGTTTTCCGCCAGCGCTGAGGCGGACGTGAAATCGATCCACGACGTCAGCTCGGACGAGATGATCCTGGACATCGGACCGGATACGGCGGAGCGTTTCGCGCAGATGTGCGCCAGCGCGGGAACGATCGTCTGGAATGGACCGGTCGGCGTGTTCGAGTTCGATCAATTCGGCGAAGGCACGCGCACCCTCGGCCAGGCCATTGCGCGCAGCTCCGCATTCTCTATCGCGGGCGGCGGAGACACGCTGGCCGCCATCGAAAAATATCGCGTTGAGGACGACATTTCCTATATTTCGACAGGCGGCGGCGCATTCCTCGAATTCCTGGAAGGCAAGAAGCTGCCTGCCGTCGCGGTGCTCGAGGAGCGCGCCAACGCTGCGGGCGCGTAAGCGCTTTTGACCCGGAATTGGGGAAGTCCAAGGTGCGGACGCATGGCCCAAGCCGGGACTTCACCTGCAGTCGGCCTGACTGGTAGGAAAGTGCAATGCAGCCGACCTTCAGATGGACACACTTGTGCGGAGCGCGGGCTTACTATCCGCCGTGCCCCAGATTTTAAGGTGCTGCTCCGATGACGCTCCGCCGCACGAAGATTCTGACGACGCTCGGTCCGGCCACGGACGACCCGAAGGTCTTCGCCGACATGGTGCTCGCGGGGGCTGACGTCGTTCGCTTGAATTTCTCGCATGGCGAGGCTGCGGCGCACGCGAAGCGCGTCCAGATGGTGCGTCAAGTGGCCGAACGGATCGGCAAGTGGGTTGCAGTGCTCGGCGATTTGCAGGGCCCCAAAATCCGCATCGAGCGCTTCGCTCACGGAAAAGTCGTCATCAAAGAGGGAGACCCATTCGCGCTGGACGTTTCGCTCGACCCCAGGGGCGGGGACGCAAGCGTCGTAGGGGTTGCGTACAAGAACCTGCCGAATGATGTGCGCCGGGGCGACACCCTGCTGTTGAATGACGGTCACATCGTTCTCGAGGTCGTCGGCGTGGAGGGGTCCCGCATAGAAACACGGGTCGTGATCGGCGGTGAATTGTCGGACAACAAGGGCATCAACAAGCAGGGCGGCGGGCTGTCCGCTGGGGCTCTGACCGACAAGGATCGCGCCGACATCAAGCTCGCGGCGGAACTCGGGATCGACTATCTCGCGGTTTCGTTCGCCCGCGATGGGGCCGATTTAGAAGAGGCGAGGCGTTTGCTGCGCAAGGAGGGCGGCCAGGGTCATCTCGTCGCTAAGATCGAGCGCAGCGAGGCGGTCGTGAACCTCGATCGCATCATTCAGGCGAGCGACGCAGTCATGGTCGCGAGGGGCGACCTGGGCGTCGAAGTCGGTTACGCGGAGCTGACGGGTCTGCAGAAGCACATCATTGCGGCCACGCGTAAGCGCAATCGCGTCGCAATCACCGCGACGCAAATGATGGAATCCATGATTCACAACCCGGTGCCGACGCGCGCAGAGGTGTCGGATGTCGCCAATGCCGTCATGGATGGCACCGACGCCGTGATGCTCTCTGGCGAGAGCGCGGTGGGCAAATACCCGGTGAAAGCGGTCCAGGCGATGTCGCAGGTGATTCTGGGCGCCGAAAAGTACGAGTCCTCTCATTCCCCCGTCCGCCACCGAATGGAAAGCGCGATCTTCGAAAAGACGGACGAAGCGATCGCGATGGCTGTGATGTACACCGCGAACCACCTCAAGGTGAGGGCCATCGTCGCGCTGACCGAATCAGGCTCGACGCCGCTGTGGATGTCGCGCATCCGCACGGACATTCCGATTTACGCGTTCACGCGTCATGAGGAGACGCGGCGTCGTGTGATGTTGTACCGCGGCGTGTACCCCGTCACCTTCGACATCACGCATACCGATGCGCAGCTGCTGTATGCAGACATTTTCAAGCTCATGCTCGAGCGCAGGATGGTGGACGCCGGCGACCGGATCATTCTCACAAAAGGGGAGCTTTCCGGCGTGGCGGGCAAAACGAATGCAATGAAAATCCTAGAGGTGCGGGCGTAAGCGCGCGCGAAGCGCAGTCAAAGTCGCTTGTGCCTTGCGCTTTCCGGTTCAGAAGATCCAGTCAAGACCTCGAGTCGTACACCATGCGCCTGCTGTATGCCGCAATCGCCGTCGTTGTGATCGGGTTGGCGGCGGCGCTGTCGATCTGGGCCACGCTGCGCGGCAGCCTTCCGGAGCTGACCGGCGAGATTGCTGCCCAAGATCTCGACGCTCCGGCGAGGATAGAACGGGATGCCGAGGGCGTGCCCACAATCCGTGCTCGATCGCGACGGGATCTCGCGTTGGCGACCGGTTTTGCGCACGCGCAGGATCGATATTTTCATATGGACCTTATGCGCCGCTCGGCCGCCGGAGAGCTTGCTGAGCTTTTCGGAGCCGCCCTCGTCGACACGGACAAGAAGCTGCGCGTGCACGGCTTCCGCCGCATCGCTGAGACGATTGTGCGCCAAAGCAGCGAGCCTGAGCGCGAGTTGCTGGAGGCGTACGCGGCGGGCGTGAACGCCGGGCTTGCAAGGAATCGTGTGCGGCCCTGGGAATATCTTCTGTTGCGCTCCGAGCCGCGGACGTGGCGGGCGGAGGATTCGATGCTCGTCGCATTCTCTATGTATCTCAACCTTAATGATTCGACGGGCGAAGAGGAACTCGCCCGCGCGAGACTGCGCAGCGTGCTGCCGCGCGAAATGTTCGCGTTCATGCATCCGTTCGGGACGGAGTGGGATGCGCCGGTGGTCGGGGGCGTCTGGCGCGCGCCGCCGATCCCTGGGCCAGAAGTGCTGGACCTGCGTACGGGCGAGGCGCGAACGGCTGCAATCACGGCGCCCCGCTCGCTCGCTGCGCTCGAAGAGAAACCATTCGCTGGAAGCAACAGTTGGGCCGTGGCCGGCGCCTATACACGCGACGGCGCTGCGCTTCTGGCGAATGACATGCATCTCGGCTTGCGCCTGCCGCACGTATGGTATCGCGCGCGATTGATCGTGGAGTCCGAGGGCGATGCAGCGCGTGATCTCGTCGGCGTCACGCTGCCTGGCTTGCCGCTGCTGATCATGGGCAGCAATCGACGGGTCGCGTGGGGTTACACCAACAGTTACGGCGATTGGACCGACCTTGTAGCAGTGGAACTCGATCCCGCCGACGCGGGACGCTATCTCACCCCGGACGGTTCGGAAGCGTTCACGAGCCGACGCGAAAGGATCGCCGTGCGGGGCGCGGACGCCGTGCCGCTCGAAATACGCGAGACTCGCTGGGGGCCCATCGTCGACAAGGATGAACAGGAACGTCCCCTAGCGCTGGCGTGGACAGCCCATTACCCGCGCGCGACCAACATTCACATGCTCAATTTCGAGGCGGTGCGCTCGATTGAGGAGGCCCTGGGTGCGGCCAACGGCGTGGGGGCCCCGGTGCAGAACTTTGTCGCAGCGGATGCGGAAGGACGCATTGGGTGGACGCTGATGGGGCAGATTCCGGTGCGCGCCAACTACGATTCCACTGCGCCTGCCTCGTGGCGTGCGCCGAACACGGGCTGGATTGGATGGCGCTCGCCTGAGCAATACCCGCGCGTCGTCGATCCGCCCTCCGGACGCTTGTGGAGCGCGAATGCCCGCATGGTCGATGCGCGAACCTCGGTGGATTTTCTCGGCGACGGCGGCTTCGACCTCGGCGCTCGCGCGGCGCAGATCCGCGATGGGCTGTTGTCGCTTTCACAGGCAAGCGCGGAGGACATGCTGGCGATTCAATTGGACGACCGCGCGCTGTTTCTGGCTCGCTGGCGCGATCTGCTGCTCGAGCTGCTGGATGAGCGAGCGCTCGCGAATCAGCCGTTGCGAGCGCTGGCTCGCAAACGCATCGAACGCTGGAGCGGGCGCGCCGACGCGAACGACGTCGGCTACCGCATCGTTCGCGCCGTGAGGCTGCAGATTCGCAGCGATGTGTTCGAGACGCTTACGGCGGCTGCCCGCGTACAGCATCCCGGCATCAGGTTCACGCCCTCTGCGCAGTTTGAGGCGCCGTTATGGCGGCTCGTGACCGAGCGCCCGGCGCATTTGCTCGACCCACATCACCAGAGCTGGACCCAGGCGCTGCTTGCCTCGGTCGATGCAGCCTTGAAGGACCTCATGACCTCATGCGCCGAGCTGGAGCAGTGCACGTGGGGCAAACAGAACATGCTCGCGATGCGGCATCCGCTCTCCGCCGTGTTGCCCTTCGCCTCCTACTGGCTCGACATGCCTCCGGAACCCTTGTCGGGAGACGCAGCGATGCCGCGCGTGCAGGGCGTCGCATTCGGCGCGTCGGAGCGCTTGGTCGTCTCACCGGGCAAAGAAGAGGAGCAGGGCTATATTCAGATGCCAGGAGGACCGGTGGATCATCCGCTGTCCCCGTTCTACGGAGCAGGCCATAGCGCCTGGGTTGAGGGAAAGCCTGCGCCGCTGCTGCCTGGTGATGCGCAATACATACTGCGGCTGACGCCTGTACACTGAGAGGCGACTCGTGGCTAGTGATTACGGACTGCCGTCCGGCTCACTTATCACCGATCACGAATCGCTTTCTACAACGGAGTTTACATGTCCTCACGTTTCGCTGGCACCGACAGGTACGTCGCGACCGAAGATCTCGGAATGGCTGTTAACGCCGCGGCGGTCCTTGGCCGACCGCTGCTCGTCAAGGGCGAGCCAGGCACCGGCAAGACGCAGCTTGCCGAAGAGGTGGCGCGCTCGCTGAATCGTCCGCTGTATCGCTGGCATATCAAGTCCACCACGAAGGCGCAGCAGGGCCTTTACGAATATGACGCGGTTTCGCGGTTGCGAGATTCGCAGCTCGGCGATGCAAAGGTGCACGACATCGCGAACTACATCGTGAAGGGCCGATTGTGGGAGGCGTTCGAGAGCGAAGTGCAGCCCGTCTTGCTTGTCGACGAAATCGACAAGGCGGACATTGAGTTTCCCAATGATCTGCTGCACGAGCTCGATCGCATGGAGTTCTACGTCTATGAAACCCGGCAATGGGTTAAAGCCCGGCAGCGCCCGATCATAGTCATCACCAGCAACAACGAAAAAGAACTGCCTGACGCATTCCTGCGCCGCTGCTTTTTTCACTACATCCGTTTTCCGGACGCGGAAACGATGGAGCAGATCGTGCGGGTTCACTACCCAACTTTGAAAAAGGACTTATTGGCCGAAGCGCTTGCGTCCTTCTTCAAACTGCGCGAAACGCCCGGGCTGAAGAAGAAGCCCTCGACGTCCGAGCTGCTGGACTGGATCAAGTTGCTGGTGGCCGAAGACATCCCCCCCGAAGCCTTGCGCAGCGGCGATGTGAAAACGGCGATTCCGCCTCTGTACGGCGCGCTCCTGAAGAACGAACAGGATGTGCGCCTGTTCGAGCAGCTCGTCTTCTTGCATCGCCGACAGGGCCGGCAATAGCAGCGTCGCGAACGGCGGATAGGGAATAGCGATGCACGCCCGTGTTTTCAAAATAGTCGCCGGCTTCCGTCCGCCATCCGCCGTAGGTCGGTCACTGTCATGTTAGTTCCATTCTTCTTCAAGCTCCGCGAAGCCGGCGTTCCGGTCTCGATCACCGAGTTCCTCTCGCTGCTGGAAGCGCTTGAGGCTCATCTCTCCAGCTCAAGCGCTGAGGACTTCTATTTTCTGGCGCGAACGTGCCTGGTGAAGGATGAACGACACTTCGATCGTTTCGATCGAGCGTTCGCCGTCTATTTCAAAGGCGCCGAGGACGCGCTTGAATCGATCCTCGCCCAGATTCCGGAGGAGTGGCTGCGTTGGGCGGGCGAACGCATGCTCTCCGAGGAAGAGAAGGCGAAAATCCAGGCGCTCGGCGGATGGGACAAGCTGATTGAAACTCTGAAGAAGCGGCTGGAGGAGCAGAAAGAGAGGCACCAGGGCGGCAATAAGTGGATCGGCACGGGAGGGACCTCGCCATTCGGTGCGTATGGCTACAATCCAGAAGGCGTGCGCATCGGCCAGAATGAATCGCGCCATCGCCGCGCAGTGAAGGTGTGGGACAAGCGCGAGTACCGCAATCTAGACGACACCGTCGAGCTGGGCGCCCGCAACATCAAGATCGCGCTGCGCAAACTGCGAAAATTCGCGCGCGAGGGCGCGGCCGAACAACTGGATCTTGACGGCACGATCGATTCAACCGCGCGTAATGCAGGTATGCTCGATCTGAAATTCGTGCCGGAGCGCCACAATGCGGTCAAAGTGCTCCTGTTTCTTGATATCGGCGGCTCGATGGACGATCACGTCCGGGCGTGCGAAGAGCTATTTTCTGCAGCGCGCAGCGAGTTCAAGCATCTGGAATATTTCTATTTCCACAACTTCGTCTATGAGAGCGTCTGGAAGGACAACCGTCGGCGGCACGTCGAGAAGATTCCCACGCTGGAAGTCATGCGAACGTATGGGCATGACTATAAGCTCATCTTCGTCGGGGACGCGACTATGAGTCCGTACGAAATCGTCCAGCCGGGCGGCAGCGTCGAGCATTGGAATGAAGAGGCGGGCGCCGTATGGATGCAGCGCCTGTCGCGCACGTGGCCCCAGCACGTATGGCTCAACCCGGAGCCGCAACAGCGGTGGGAATACACGCCCTCAGTACAGATAACGCGCGAGTTGCTGGAGGACCGCATGTTTCCATTGACGCTCGGCGGTCTGGAACAGGCGATCAAAGCGCTTCACTGAGCTCCAACCGGATGAGTTCGGCGCCGGCGGCTGTTCGTCTGCCGCCGCCCGTTAGCTGCCTTTCTTCTGCAGCTCCTTGATGTCTTTCAGCACGCTCTGTGAATGCCCTTTGGGCTCGACTTCCGCATAGTACTTCACGATCCGCCCCTGCGGATCGATCAGGAAAGTGTCGCGCCTGGCAAGCTCCATGGCCCCAAGATAGCTCTTGAGAACGCCGTATCTCCTTGCAGTCTCTTTGGAGTCGTCTGCGAGAATCGGAAACGGCAAGCCGTGTTTCTCCGAGAATTTCTTGTGGGAATCCAGGTCGTCCACGCTGATTCCGACGATCTCGGCGTTCGCTTCGCGGAAAGCGAATATGTTGTCACGAAACTCGCAGGCCTCTGTAGTGCAGCCGGGGGTCTGGTCCTTTGGATAAAAATAAAGAGCAACCCACTTACCCCGAAATTCGCGAAGCGTTCTCCACTTCCCGTGCTGGTCCTGGAGTTTGAATTCCGGCGCAAGGCTGCCCAGCGCGGGCGTCTCAGCATAGGCGTTCGTGAACCACGCTAGGAGTACGGCGGCCCACAGGCATCGAATGCTGCGAATGCGAATCATGGAGGCTCCTCTAGCAGTCTGGCCGGGGGTTTTGACCACACTGTGACATACTAATCCTGAACGCCAGACTGCACACCGTACGGATCACTTCTACGACTTACTTGACCGTGAGCGCAGATCGCAAACCTCCGGCTGCATTGCAAAAAGCGGGACTGGTCCTGCCTGGCGGCGGCGCGCGAGCGGCGTATCAGGTGGGTGTGTTGCGAGCAGTGGCCGATTTGCTGCCTGGCCGCTCCGTCAATCCCTTTCCGGTTGTCACGGGCACTTCGGCCGGGGCCGTGAACGCGACCGCTATCGCCGTGCATGCCGATCGATTCCGGGTAGCGATCGGCAATCTCGAACGCGTTTGGCGCAATTTCCAGGTGGGCCATGTTTTTCGGGCGGACACTGCGAGCATGTTGCGCTCCGTGATGCATTGGATGCTCGCGATGATGTCCGGCGGCTGGCTATTGCCTCCCCCAAAGTCGTTGTTCGACAACTCGCCCCTTCGAGAATTGTTGCGACAGCAGTTCGATTTCGCCGGCGTGCGTCGTTCAATCGCAACAGGCCATCTTGACGCGCTTGCGATCTCCGCAGCCGGCTACGTCAGTGCGCGATCCGTTTCGTTCTACGACTCCAAGCCGGGGTGCGAACCCTGGAGTCGCATGCGCCGATGCGGCCAGCCGGTCGCGCTGTCGCTCGATCACCTGATGGCGAGCATCGCCGTGCCGTTTCTGTTCCCTCCGGTCTTGCTGGCGGACGAGTATTACGGGGACGGAGCGATGCGCGAGGCAAACCCGTTCAGCGCTGCAATCCATCTGGGTGCACATCGGCTGCTAGTGATCGGCACGCGCAACGATGCTCGGCCGCTCACGCCCGCGCCGCCGCTGCCCCCCACTTTTGGTCAGATCTTCGGCTACATGCTGGATGCGCTGTTCTCGGATGGACTCGATGCAGATCTCGAGCGGCTCACGCAGGTCAATCACATTCTCGATCGCGTCGGACCGGTGAGCGACGGGGCCGTGCAACTGCGCCGCATCGACATGTTGGTCATGACCCCCAGCCGCGACCTGTCCGAGATCGCTCGCCATCACGTAAGTGCGTTGCCGCGCAGTCTGCGCGTGCTCCTGAGAACGCTGGGGGCGATGAACACCGGCGGCGGGCAGCTCATGAGCTATCTCTTGTTCCAGGACAGCTACACGCGTGAGTTGATCGCGCTCGGCTATCAGGACGCGATGAAACGCTCGGAGGAGCTGGTTGCGTTCGTCGGCGGATTTTCGGTCGGGTCCGCCGGCGCGGCCGGCGCGAAGCGCCGACTCGGCGGCGGGGCAATGTTACGTCAGGAACAGCGTACCGAGGCCCAGCAATGAGGCGAATCCGACCATATCGGTCACGGTCGTGAGGACCACGCCGCCCGCCAGCGCAGGATCGATGCCCAGTCGCCTGAGCGCGAGCGGCACGCCGACCCCGGCCAGCGCCGCAGCAATCAGGTTGATGATCAGCGCTGCGAAGATAATCAACCCGATCGTCCAGGTTTGAAACCATACGCCGGCCGCGAGCCCGACGAGAGACGCCAAAAGCGCGCCGTTCAACAGCCCAACGAGAATCTCCCGCCCGAGCAGCCAGCGCGCGTTGCTGTGTTCGATCTGGCCCAAAGCCAGGCCGCGGATGATGAGGACCAGCGTCTGACTGCCTGCCACGCCGCCCATGCTTGCGACAATCGGCATCAGCACGGCCAGTGCAACAACCTTTTCGATCGTGGCTTCGAATAGGCCGACGACATTGGCTGCAAGAAACGCCGTCGCCAGGTTGACGCTGAGCCAGATCGCCCGCCGGCGTGCGCTCGTGACGACGCCCGCGAACATATCCTCGTCTTCGTCCAGGCCGGCCATGCTCATGACGGAGTGGTCGGCCTCTTCTCGAATGACGTCGACGACATCGTCAATGGTGATGCGCCCCAGCAGGGTGCCGTCGCTCACCACGGGAGCCGAGACGAGGTCTCGATCTTCGAACAGTTTCGCCACCTGGCGCGCCGAAGTCTCCGGAGCGATTCCTTCGATGCGGATATCCATGACTTCGCCGACCGTCTTCTCCGGGTCTTCCGTAAGCAGTCGGGTGATATCGAGCCCGCCCAAGTACTTGTCGTGGCGATTGACGACGAACAGGCGGTCCGTGCGATCGGGCAGTTCACCGCGCATTCGCAGGTAGCGCAACACGACTTCGAGCGTCACGTCCGCGCGCACCGTGACGGTATCAAGATTCATGAGGCCGCCGGCGCTGTCCTTTTCGAAGCCCATGACCGCGGACAGGCGCTCTCGGTCCTGCGCGTCCATCGAGCGCAGCACCCGCTCGTTCAGGGTTTCCGGGAGGTCCCCGATTAGGTCGGCGAGGTCGTCGACCTCCATGCCTTCGGTCGCCGCGATGAGCTCCTCCGCGTCCATGCCGCCGATCAGCTCCGCCCGAACCTCTTCGTTCAGCTCGATCAGGACGTCGCCCTCAAGCTCCGGATCTACGAATTCCCAGACGATTTCGCGCTTCGCGGCAGGGAGCGACTCGATGAGAGATGCGATCTCGGCGGGATGCAGCGAATTGATCATGCGCTGCGCATGACGCATTGAGCCCTGCTCGAGCGCGCCTCTGAGCGCCGCAAGGCGAGTCGTTTTGGGCTCTGGAGCGTCGGTGGTCATCGATCAGTCCACTGCGAGGTGGCGCGCAGTGTACTGACGCGCAGCATCAGTTGTCAGTTGCGTTGTTCTTTCCGCGTATAAAGCTCGGCCAGTCGTCCGCCCTACGGCCGACTCAAACGGAGAACGCAACCTTGAAAGGTGGAGAGCCGCCGGGGAGCGTCAGCGGGGCGGGGCGCCGACGACCTGGTGACGCGCGTGGACCTGTGAGTAGCGGGTGGAGAAGTGCTGAGCGAGTCGCTCGACCAGGTAAACGGAGCGGTGCTGTCCCCCGGTGCAACCTATTGCGATGGTGAGATAGCTGCGATTCGTGCGGACCAACTCCGGAATCCAGTGCTCCAGAAACCCGACGAGATCGGCGAACATCTTCGCAACGATTGGGTGGCGCTCGAGATACTCGATGACAGCCGGATCGTGTCCAGTGAATCTCGCTAGACCGGGCTCCCAGTACGGATTGGGCAGGCTGCGCACGTCGAAGACGAAATCCGCGTCGCCCGGGACGCCGTGCCGGTACGCGAATGACTCGAACAGGATCGACATTCGCCCCTCTGTGCGGGCGCCCACGCGTTGGCGGATGAGTTCGCGCAGCTCGTGCACGCTCGTTCGACTCGTGTCAATGATCAGATCGGCCGCGTCCGCAATGGGCTCGAGCAACGCCCGCTCTTGTCGGATCGCATCCGCGAGTCCAAGCCCCTCGCGGCTCAGCGGATGACGCCGCCTTGTTTCGCTGTAGCGCTTGAGCAGCGTTTCATCGTCCGCGCGCAGGAAGATGACTTCGCAATGCATGCCGCTGCGCTTCAGCTCATCAACGAGCGTCGGCACGGAGCTGATCTCGGCAGGCCGATTGCGCGCGTCGACCCCGACGGCGGTCAGACGGTACGTCGGCTCCTGCGAGCGGACCGTGTGCGAGATGAACATCGGCAGCAACCCCGCCGGTATGTTGTCGACGCAGTAGTAATCGAGATCCTCGAGCATGTGCAGGGCGACGCTCTTGCCAGAGCCGGACAAACCGCTGACGAGGACCAGACGCATGGAAGAAACGACTCGTGATGAGTGAATAGATGACAAGCGGTCAAAGCGTCCAGGACATCTTAGGCTAAATTCCCGTTGGAGCGAATGCCGGACATATACGATGAACCGCCGACTCGCTTACGCCCGCCTGCGTCGAGTCGGCGGGGAGGCGGCGTGACTAGCGCCGGCTAATCACGGCTCGCCAGGGGCTGAATCAAGCCGAATCAAGCGGACGGGCGAACCCTCTGCGCCTCAAGTGGATGGTGGTCTGCAAGTTTCTCTTTGTGCTTCTTAACGCGCCGATCGAGCTTGTCGGCCAGCACGTCAATGGCGGCGTACATGTCGGATTCGATGGCGTCCGCGTACACTGTTCCGCCGCTCAGCAGGACGGTCGCTTCGGCTTTGTGGCGGAGTTTTTCTACGGTGAGAATGCAGTGAACGTCTATAACCCTATCGGAGTGCCGGACGATGCGATCGAGCTTTTTCTCGACATAGTCTTTGAGGGGTGGCGTGATATCGACGTGGTGACCAGTGACGTTCAGTTGCATGGCGCCTCCTGTAGTGGCTCGCGGCTAGCGACTGGTTCCTAGCGCTGCGGTCTGCGAATCCTTATCCAATAGTCGTTAGTCGTTTGCGGTTGATCTCATCTCACCGAAACCCGCTTGCGCTCGCTAGACGGAGGAATACCGAGCGCTTCACGGTATTTCGCGACCGTGCGGCGCGCCACCAGTACGCCTTCCCGCGAGAGAATCTCAGCGATGCGGCTGTCCGACAGCGGCTTGTCGGATTCTTCCGCTGCGACGAGCTTGCGGATCTTGGCGCGAATGGCTGTGGACGACATCTCGGTGCCGTCGCTCGCCGCAACATGGCTCGAAAAGAAATATCGAAATTCGAATACGCCCCGCGGCGTATGCATGTACTTGTTCGTGGTGACGCGCGAAATCGTCGACTCGTGCATTTGTACGGCTTCGGCCACGTCTTTGAGGATCATCGGCTGCATGTGCTCGTCGCCGTGCTCGAGAAAAGCTGACTGGCGCTGTACGATGCAACGCGCCACTTTCAGCAGCGTTTCGTTGCGGATCTCCAGGCTGCGGATCAGCCAACGCGCTTCCTGCAACTGCGTGCGCAGCATCGCGTGGTCGGCGGAGCGGCTGATCAGACTCGCGTAACTCTGATTCACCCGGATGCGCGGCAAGCTGGCCGGATTGATCTCCACGGCCCAGCCGCGCTCGGTTCGCCGCACGAACACGTCGGGCACGATGTATTCCGCAGGGACGGAGTGAACGCTCGATCCGGGGCGGGGCTGGCACGCGCGCACGAGTACGAGCGCATGCTCCATTTCTTCTTCAGTCACGCGCAGCTGCCGGCGCAACAACGCATATTGCTGATTCGCGACCTGATCGAGGTAGTCGGCGGCGATCATGAGCGCCGTGTCGCGTCCCGACGTGTCGGGATCGAGCTGGCGCAATTGCAGCTCTATGCATTCGCTCACCGAGCGCGCGGCTATGCCCGCGGGGTCCATCGCCTGCACATGCTTCAGCACGCGATCGACTTCCGCGGCCGTCGCTGCGATCTCGGGTTGCAGGTTGCGCGCTATTTCATCGAGCGGTTCGATGAGGTAGCCGTCGTCATTGATTGCATCGATGATGGCCGCGCCGATGCGCATCTCTCGTTCATCGAGTCTCGACATCTCGAGCTGCCACGTGAGATGTTCTTGCAGCGTCTCGCCGCGAGAGTCGGAGAAATCCTGAGACTGATCCCCCGAGCCCGACCAGGGAGACTCCGATGGACCAGTGTGCGAGTCGCTCCATTCGGCCTCATCGATGAGGTCCACGTCGGCCGCCTGATCCTCGGCTCCGCTCGCTCCGGATGAATCGTTCGACGAGGCATGCTCGAACTGCGGTTCGACGGCGTCCCCGTGCTCGAGGCTGCCCGACTCATCTTCGGGCTCGAGCATGACGTTTGTTTCAAGCGCTTCGTGAATCTGCGCCTGGAGTTCAAGCACCGGCAATTGCAGCAGGCGGATGGCCTGTTGCAGCTGCGGCGTCATCGTAAGCTGCTGGCCGAGTCTTAGCTGCAGGGCTGGCTTGAGCATTCGTCTCGCAAACTTGGGACGCGGCCTGCTGCGGTCGGCGCGTCCAGGGCCGGAAAAATGGAGCTATAGCCGGAAATCCTGGCCCAAGTACACATCACGGACCTGTCGATTTGCAAGGACCTCATCCGCAGTCCCGGCTGCGATGACGGACCCGCCGCTCACGATGTAGGCGCGACTGCAAATTCCCAATGTTTCCCGCACGTTATGGTCGGTGATCAGGACGCCGATGTTGCGTGCGCACAGGTGGCGGATGATGCGCTGGATGTCGAGCACCGAGATTGGATCTACGCCCGCGAACGGCTCATCGAGCAGCATGAATTGCGGCTCTGCTGCAAGCGCCCGCGCAATTTCAACGCGGCGGCGCTCCCCACCGGACAGACTCTGTCCGATGCTGTCGCGTATATGGCCGATATGCAGCTCATCGAGCAGCGATTCCAGCAGCGCAGCGCGTCGCGCGCCATCGAGTTCTGGCCGCGTCTCCAGAATCGCGAGAATGTTTTCACTGACGGTGAGTTTGCGGAAGACGGAAGGCTCTTGCGGGAGATACCCGAGCCCCAAACGCGCTCGCCGGTGAACAGGCAATTTTGACACGTCCTTGTCACCGATCAGAATCCGACCGGCGTCCACGGGGATGAGCCCGACAATCATGTAGAAGGCGGTGGTTTTCCCGGCTCCATTGGGTCCGAGCAGCCCTACCACCTCGCCGCTATCCACCGCGATGGATAAGTCCTGAACCACCCGGCGTGATCGGTACGTTTTGGCCAGTCCTTCAACGCACAGTCGGCTCATGCACCCTTCTCGTCTTTGCGCGGCGTCTTCGCGTCCGCAGGCGGCGTGTTTGGCGAGGTTTCGCGCGGGCGGATGACGCCTCGCACGCGTCCGTCGCGACCGCCGGGATTGATCTGTACGCGTTCCTCGCGCAGGTTGTAGATCACCACGTCGCCGCGAAATTCGTCTTTGCCGTTGCTGAACCAGACTTCGTTCTCAAGCCGCACGACGCCTGAGGTAAAGTCATAGTCGATCACGTCAGCGCGTCCGCGCACCCGAGGTTCAGACGCATCGCCGCGCTGTTCGAATTGCGCCGGGGAACCCTCGACGCGCGCATCTGCGATCTGTCCGTTTACGAACGATGCGCTCGCGCTGTTCGCTTGGAGGTCAGCCTGCGCGGTGCGAATCCGCACGTCGCCTTTGAACGTCCAACGGCTGTTGTTGGAGCGAAAATCCGTTCCGGTTGCGGCCTGCGCTTCGATCGACATTGCGCCCTGCTGGACGCGGACGTTGCCGGCCAGATCAAGGGTATCGCTGCGGAAATCGGAGTTGAGAACATCGGCGCTCCAGTCCAGCGTGCGGTCCGCGAGAACGCCCTCGGCCTGAGCCGGTTTGGCCTGAGGAGTCGTCGTCTGAGCGAGTTCGGCAGCCAGGCACGCGAGTGATGCGCCGAGGCTCACGACGGCGATGAAGCTAGCGAGATTGGTAGGCGCCATGAACAGCCTCCATACGGAGCTTCTCGGTATTGAGATCGGCGGTGAAGTCTTGCACGACGACGGTATGCGGCCCGAAGGTCAATGAGACGGGAGCTTCGCGACCGTGCGCGAGGTTGCGCTCAGCGTCAAGCGCGAGCGCATCCGTGCGCAGAAATGCGTTCGGCTGGTCGCTCGGGCGAAGTTGGACGTTCCCGGTGAATTCCACCACGCGTGAGTCGGCGGGAACCCTCCCGCGCCTCGCAGTCAGAATCCACTCCTTGGGCGCGCGGAAATAGTTCATTCGCACGTTGTTCAATTCGATGCCATCTTCCGCTGGCAGCTGTTTTATGCGATCGGCGATCAGTCGAACGCCGAGGGAGCCGTCCTTCTGAGTTTGCGTGATAATCGCATCGTTCAAGTAGTAGCCCGGCTGAGGCGGAGGCGCAGAGCTCGGCGCGGGAGCGGCGCGGCGATCGTTGAAAACGCTGTAACCTATCGCGAGAGCTGCAAGCGCCGCCGCCAACGAGATCCATCGCCAGTTCATCGCTGCGGCCGCCATTGCGTCTGAAGGACTCGGCTCTCCAGGATCAGATCGCAAGCTTCCCGGACCGCGCCCTGGCCGCCGGCGGCCTGGGTGACGAAGTGGGCGTGCGCCTTGATGCTGGGATGGGAGTCGGCTACGGCGATCGCGAGCCGCGCAATCTGGAAGATCGGCAAATCCGGCGCATCGTCGCCCATGCTTGCCACAGCCTGCGGGCCAAGGCCCAGAATGTCGAGCAACTCACGCAAGGCAGCGAGCTTGTCCTCGACGCCTTGACGG
>DATAFY010000140.1:0-4291 GCA_036257205.1 Steroidobacter sp.
CGGCGGTCGGCGCATCGCTGGCCGTGTTTGCGTCGTATCTCGCGGCGGCCGCCGTTGCGCATGTGCCCAGTCCGGCGATGGTGGTCGATATCGGCATGCTCGTCTGCACGAACATCATCGGCGCGATGGTGTGCTACACGCTCGAGCGGGCGAATCGGACTAACTTCCTGGAAGAGCGGCTGCTGATCGAAACGGCGAGCCGCGACGGACTTACCGGGATCCATAACCGTCGTGCGTTCGACGAACACGTCGATCGTATCTGGCCGCAGGCGATCAGGCAAAAGGCGCCGCTTGGACTGCTGCTGATCGACATCGATCACTTCAAGGCATACAACGACTACTACGGACACCAAGCGGGCGACGAGTGCCTGAGACGAGTGGCCTGGAGCCTAAGCCAGAGCGCGCGCCGCCCGCTCGACATCACCGCGCGCTATGGCGGCGAGGAGTTCGCCGTCATTCTGTACGACGTGGGGCGCGATCACGTAGAGGAGGCGGCGCGCCGCATCCAAGCGAGCATCGAGGCCCTCGGAGTGCAGCATCTCGCTTCGCCCGCACAGGGGAAGCGTTTGACCGTGAGCATTGGAGGCGCATGCATCGTTGCGAGAGCGGACCGGAATCATTACGGGTTCATCCAGCTCGCGGACGAAGCGCTCTACGCCGCAAAGGCGCGGAGTCGTAATTGTGTGGTCATTATGGACACGGAGTACGATCAACTGGCGACTGGATCTTTCCGCAAAGGGGCTCTCCGCTCGAGCTGAGCGCCTGACGGTACGGCATCGATTTCCACCCCGCAGGCCGCGCGCGGCGGCTATCATCCCGCCCCAGGTCGTCTGGCTTCGTACGTTCCCCCCCATGTCGCTTCCAATCAAGAGCCTGCTGGTCGCCAATCGCGGCGAGATTTCCATTCGCGTCATGCGCGCGGCCGCTGAACTTGGCATACGCACCGTCGCCGTCTATTCCCAGGAGGATCGTTTTTCCCTGCATCGGATGAAGGCGGACGAGAGCTATCTTGTCGGCGCGGGGAAAGCGCCCGTGGAGGCCTACCTCGATATCGAAGACATCGTGCGCATCGCGAAAGCCGCGCAGGTGGACGCGATTCACCCCGGCTACGGTTTCCTGTCCGAAAACCCCGCCTTGGCCGATGCATGTGCGGCGGCCGGTCTGATCTTCGTCGGTCCGACGGCTGAGATCATGCGCACGCTCGGCAATAAGGTCAGGGCGCGCCAACTGGCGGCGGCCGCGGGCGTGCCCGTGATGCCGGCGACGCCTCCGTTGCCGTACGACGACGAGGAGACGCTTCGGCTCGCGCGGGGCGTCGGCTTCCCAGTCATGCTCAAGGCGAGCTGGGGGGGCGGAGGACGCGGCATGCGAATCGTCGAGGATGAAAGCCGCCTGAAGGAGTTGGTTGCGACCGCGCGCCGTGAAGCCAAGGCGGCCTTCGGTAATGACGAGGTATATCTCGAAAAGCTCGTGCGCCGCGCCCGGCACGTCGAGGTACAGCTGCTCGGGGACGCGCATGGGAACCTCGTACATCTGTTCGAGCGCGACTGTACGGTGCAGCGGCGCAACCAGAAGGTGATCGAACGGGCGCCTGCGACGTTCCTGACGGATGAGCAGCGTCATGCATTGTGCGAGGCGGCGCTCAAGATCGGGCGCGCCGTGCATTACCTCAATGCAGGCACCGTCGAGTTCCTGCAGGACGCCGATACGGGCAATTTTTATTTCATCGAAGTCAATCCGCGCATCCAGGTGGAGCATACGGTGACGGAGGCCGTCACCGGAGTCGATCTCGTACGCGCGCAGATACGAATCGCCGAAGGCGCCCGGATCGGGGATCCGGACAGCGGCGTGCCGAGCCAGCAAGACATTCGGCTCAACGGCTACGCCATGCAGTGCCGCGTGACCACCGAGGATCCCGAAAACAATTTCGTTCCGGACTATGGCCGTATCACCGCCTACCGCAGCCCGGCTGGTTTCGGCGTGCGGCTGGACGCGAGCACGGCGTATTCGGGCGCGATCATTACGCGTTATTACGATTCGCTGCTGGTCAAAGTGACCGCGTGGTCGCCGACGCCGCAGGAGACCATCGCGCGCATGCATCGCGCGTTGTGGGAGTTCCGCGTTCGCGGCGTGGTCACGAACCTGCGTTTCCTCGATCAGCTCATCATGCACCCGAAGTTCGCTAAGGCGGACTACACGACGAAGTTCATCGACCAGACCCCGGAGCTGTTCCGCTTCCCCCGCAAGCGGGATCGCGCCACGAGACTGCTCAACTTCATCGGTCAGGTAATCGTCAACGGCAACCCGGAAGTGAAAGGTCGGGCGCGTGGAGCCCGGATTGCGATCCCGAAACCGCCGAAAATGACATTGCCGCCCGCGCAACCGGGAACGAAGCAGAAGCTCGATGAACTTGGCGCGGATAGATTCGCCGCGTGGATGCTGGAGCAGCAACGCGTCTTGCTGACCGACACGACGATGCGCGATGCGCATCAATCGCTGCTGGCCACCCGCTTCCGCACGCAGGACATGGCGGTCATCGCGCCGTATTACGCCAGCCTCGTCCCGGACCTTTTCTCCGTCGAGTGCTGGGGCGGCGCCACGTTCGACGTGGCCATGCGTTTTCTGAACGAATGCCCGTGGGAGCGTCTGCACCTGCTGCGCACGGCCATGCCGAATCTACTTCTGCAGATGCTGCTGCGCTCTGCGAACGCCGTCGGGTATACCAACTATCCCGACAACGTTGTGAGGTACTTCGTGCGCCAGGCCGCGCAGTCCGGCGTCGACTTGTTCCGCGTATTTGATTCGCTCAATTGGGTGGACAACATGCGGGTCTCGATCGAGGCCGTTCGGGACTCGGGCAAGCTGTGCGAAGCGGCGATCTGCTACACCGGCAACCTGTCCGATCCGCGACAAACCAAGTACACGCTCAAGTATTACCTTGACCTTGCGCGCGACCTCAAGGCGGCCGGAGCCCACATCATAGGCGTGAAAGATATGGCCGGCCTGTGCCGCCCCCGCGCGGCGTTTACGCTGGTCAAGGCCTTGAAGGACGAGATCGGATTGCCGGTGCATTTTCATACGCACGACACGAGCGGCATTGCCGCCGCCAGCGTTCTGGCGGCCGTTGAGGCGGGCGCCGACGCTGTGGACGGCGCACTGGATTCGATGAGCGGGCTCACTTCGCAACCGAATCTCACCTCGATCGTGGAGGCGTTGCGGCATGGTCCCCGCGACGCCGGGCTCGATTCGGATCACCTCAGGACTCTCTCGGGCTACTGGGAGCAGGTGCGGCGCTGCTACGCGGGATTCGAGAGCGATCTGCGCTCCGGAGCGTCCGAGGTGTACGTTCATGGCATGCCGGGAGGGCAGTTCACGAACCTCCGCGAGCAGGCGCGCTCGCTTGGAATTGAGGATGCGCGATGGCCGGAAGTCGCCCGCGCTTATGCGCAGGTGAACGCGATGTTCGGCGACATCGTGAAAGTCACGCCCACCTCGAAAGTGGTCGGGGACATGGCCCTGATGATGGTGACGAGCGGCTTGACGCGCGAGCAGGTTCTGGATCCAAACGTCGAGATCGCGTTCCCGGATTCCGTCGTTGCGTTTTTCCGCGGCGATTTAGGCCAGCCCTACGGCGGTTTTCCCGACGGACTGCGGAAAAAAGCGCTCAAAGGCGCCGAGCCGCTGAACGTGCGTCCAGGGCAAGCGCTTGCTCCCATCGACCTGGAGAAAAAACGGGCTGAAGTTCACGCGAAGACCTGGCGCGAAATTACGGACGAGGAATTTGCGTCCTATCTGATGTACCCGAAAGTCTTCCTGGACTACCTGAAGGATCGGCTCGACTACGGTCGTGTGAGCGTCCTGCCCACGCCGCTGTTCTTTTACGGCATGGAGCCGAACGAGGAGGTCAGCGTGGACATCGAGCGCGGCAAGACGCTCATCGTGCGCTTTTTAGCGATGAGCGATCCGCATGAAGATGCGACGCGCACGGTGTTTTTCGAGTTGAACGGGCAACCGCGCTCCGTCAGGGTCCCGGACCGCACTCAGGTGGCGCTCAAGCCTCCGCGGCGCAAGGCGGATCCGGGCAATGCGAACCACATTGCCGCGCCGATGCCGGGAACCGTGGCTACGCTCGCCGTGAGCCAGGGAGGCAAGGTGGCCCGGGGCGACGTGCTGCTGACGATCGAGGCGATGAAGATGGAGACCTCGATCCACGCCGATCGGGACGGCACGGTCGTCGAGGTCCTCGCCAAGCCGGGTGAGTCCGTGGACGCCAAGGACCTGCTCGTGGTGC
>DATAFY010000175.1:0-2269 GCA_036257205.1 Steroidobacter sp.
GACCGACTCGCTCGATCTCAAGATCGTCGGCGCCTATCGCGAAGGCGAAGGCCGGCAGTTCATCGATTTCGAAGAACTCAACGCCAACGTATTCCAGGTTCCAGCCGAGTACGGCGACGATCAGACGAGCGGCGAAGTTCAGCTCACGTATACGAGCGACCTCGTCAAGGGCGTGGGCGGCTTGTATTACTTCACGGGTGAAGCGCATGGCGCGTTCGACGCCTCGCTCGGCACGCTGAATCTGACCTCGCTCACCAAGGGTTCAGTCGACACGGAAAGCCTTGCGGTCTATTTCGACACGACCTGGACGCTCACCGACCGGCTGAACATGAACGTCGGCGCGCGCTGGAACGAGGACCACAAGGAAGCGACCGTATTCGTCCAGCAGTACGTGGGACGGCTCGCCCCGAATGCGACGCTGTTCGATCAGAACAATGTGCCGGCCGGGTTTGTTGCGTTCGGGCCGCCGCAGAGCAATTATACGAACGATCGTACGTTCTCAGACGTCTCGCCGCGCCTCGGCTTCGACTTCGACGTAAGCGACAACGTGCTCGCGTACGTGAGCTATGCGCAAGGCTTCAAGAGCGGCGGCTTCGACATGCGCGGCAATGAAGCAGCCTATCCGGCCACGCGCAATGGCTACGACTCGGAAACGGCGGACAATTACGAGATTGGAATCAAGTCGACGCTGTTGGATGACACGCTCCAACTCAATCTGACCGCCTTTTACACGCCTTACGAGGACCTGCAACTCACCTCCCAGGAATTCCAGATCGTCAATGGTCTGCCGACGAACGTCACAGCGGTGCTGAACGCCGGCAAGCAGCTCAACAAGGGCGTCGAACTGGAGACCCTGTGGCGTCCGATCTCGGCGCTGACCCTGACGCTCAACGTCGGCTGGCTGGACTCGGAGATTGAGGAGTTCTTGCGCGCGTGCGGGACCGTCCTGTGCCCCACCAACCCTGCTCAGCAGATTGATATTAGCGCCCTGAACGAACCGATTAACGCGCCGGAATGGACGACTTTCCTCGGAGCTACCTACGAATGGGAGCTCGGCAGCGGCGATCTGAGCGCGCATCTCGGTTATCAGTATCGCAGCGAAACGAAGGTACAGAATCCGGCGCCGACCAACATCTCGGATCAGGCCGCCTACGACATCCTCGACCTCGGCGTCGCTTACACGACGGCGAGTGAGGCATGGCGCTTTGCGCTCGAGGGCAAGAACATCCTCGATGAGGAATATCGCGTAGCTGCCTACGACTTCAGCGCCAACGGCATAACGCCGCACATCAGCCAGATCGGCTTCTACGGCCCGCCGCGGACGGTGTCGGTGACAGCGACCTATCGCTACTAAGAAGCGACTAGTGACTTGTGACTGGCGAATAGTCAGACGGACGGCATCGCCTTAACGGCGGCGCCGTCCGCTGATGCAGCTATGGCCGGACCGCGTGCTCCGGATCTGCGGCAACACACCCCACCGCGAAACCGCACCTGGAGCCTGACACGAGGCGGAGCGCGAGAGGTCCCTGGCGGGGGGAAAGATTTTTCCTTGCCGTCAACGGTCAACTGTCAACGGTCAACTCGACTCGTCATGTCTCACAGCATTCTCATCACCGGCGCTGCGAGCGGCATCGGCCTCGCGCTGACAAAGCACTTCGCGCAGCAGGGTCATCGCGTAGTCGCCTGCGACCTGCAGCGCGCGGCGCTCGATTCGCTGCAGGCTGATTTCGTCGCAACGGGGCTCGCCATCCGTACGCTGGCTTGCGACGTCGCTGACGCCGAGCAGATCGAGCGCGCATTCGCGGCGCTCGCCGATCATCGCCCCGATGTGCTGATCAACAACGCAGGACTGCAGCATGTCGCGCCGATCGAAGAGTTTCCGTCGGCGAAGTGGCAGCAATTGATCGCCGTGATGCTGACCGGCGCCGCCTTGATGACGCGCGCGGCGCTGCCGGCGATGCGAACGACGAACTACGGTCGCATCGTGAATATCGGATCCATTCACGGCCTCATCGCGTCCCCCTACAAGAGCGCCTACGTTGCGGCTAAGCACGGCCTCATCGGCTTCAGCAAGTCCATCGCGCTCGAAACAGGAGACTGCGACATCACGATCAACACCGTGTGTCCAAGCTACGTGAAGACGCCGCTCGTGGACGCGCAGATTGACGCGCTTGCGCAGACGCACCAGCTCACCCGCGCACAGGTGATTGAGGAGATCATGCTGAAGCCCATGCCCAAGCGGCAGTTCATCAGCCTCGAGGAACTGATC